>CALXKD010000013.1 GCA_944388795.1 uncultured Clostridia bacterium | reverse complement strand
TCATTAGAATATTTACTCATAAAAAATACACCTCCAAATGTTTACTTTTTGTCTAACATTTGGGGTGCACTTCAAATTTAAAAGGTTTTCTTTTTATATATTTTCAACATATATCATAAAGTTTGCTTTTAAAAAATATCTTTTAATGAGAAGGGAGGGATTTTATATAAAAAGCAATCAAAATGTAAAAAAGATATTTCATGCATTGTTTCCATTAATCATTGGAGGAATTGTTGGTATTATTACATCTAATTCTATGGATTATAATGACTTAATAAAACCAACATTAGCTCCACCAGAAATTGTATTTCCAATTGCTTGGACAATTATTTATTTGTTAATAGGAATATCTTATACACTTTTAAAAGAAAAAGGAGAAGTGCCAAAAGAAACCCAACAGCTATATTACACTCAATTAATTTTTAATTATTTGTGGACATTTATATTTTTTGTATTTAGACTTAGATTATTATCTGTCCTATGGATTATCATTTTAGATGTATTGGTTATTATTATGACATATCAATTTTATAAACAAAATAAATTATCCGGAATCCTGCTAATACCTTATATCTTATGGCTACTTTTTGCAACTTACTTAAATATTTCTATATACTTTTTAAATATTTAATGAATAAAATTATTAAATTTAATAATATTCTTAAAACTTTTGCATATACATATATATAGGAATTTGGACAAAGGAGAAAAGGTATATGTTTAATGTAACAGTATTAAGATTAAAGGATATCGTAAAATATATTATATGTATATTTGTACTCATTTTATTGATATTTAGTATCACCAACTATTTTTCTGGGGTAAAGAAAAATACAGAACAAGTGACACAAAAAGTAGAAAATGTAACTAATCAATTATCTAGTCATAGTTTATTATCCTGTTTAGATGCTACACTTCCTGTGGTAGCATCTATTAATCATAGTGAGGAAAAGGAAAAAGAAAAATTGAGTGAAAATGATATATTAAAATCAATGTTGGAAACACAAATTAGTTCTATAGATGAAATTCAAAATATGGAGGTATCAGAAAATACTGAAGCAGAAAATGCAGAAGAAGAGCAAAATATAAGTTTGGCAGAAACAGGAGCTACAACAGAAGTGATTACTAGTAACCCTATAGCAGAAAATTACAATGCACAATATGGAAGTGTCAAAATAAGAAATCAAACAGATTATGAATTAACACAAGAAATGTTAACACCAGATATTACAATTGAAAATAAAAATATTATGATATTTCATACACATAGTTGTGAAAGTTATACATCAAGTGAATTATATCCCTATACACCAACTGGAAATTTTAGAACAACCGATTTAAACTTCACAGTCACAAGAGTGGGAACAGAACTTACTACACAATTACAACAATATGGGTATAATGTGATTCATGATACAAGTTATCATGATTATCCATCATATAATGGTTCTTATACCAATTCTTTAAAAACAGTAGAAAGCCTATTACAAACAAATCCATCAGATATCATTATTGATTTACATAGAGATGCGATAGGAAGTAGAAGTGATTATGCACCAACCGTCAAAATTGGAGATGAAGAAGCAGCACAGATTATGTTTGTTATCGGAACAAATGCAGGGGGCTTATGGCATCCCAATTGGAATCAAAATTTAAAATTTGCTATTAAAGTACAAGAAAAAGCAGAAGAACTCTATCCAGGACTGTTTAAACCAATTATGCTAACAACTTCTAGATATAATCAACATACAGGAAAATATGCTAACATTATAGAAGTTGGAGCTACTGGAAACACATTAGAACAATGTCTAACAAGTATGAAATATTTAGCAAAAGTTATGGATGAAATTATGAAATAAACGGATAGGGACGTGTCAAATTGGACTAAAATTGTCCAAAAGGAACTGACCTACTTCATGAATAAAAAATATAAATCATTCCTAGAGTTCTTTAATCTAAGAATGATTTATTCAACTACATAATAGCAATAAAGAAGTAGAATGTCAATGAAAATTTAAAAATAATAAGGGAAACTTGTAAAAAAGTTAAATAACAATTTCCTAAATATCATAGATAATTATTTGTTGAAATTCATGGATTTTCTTTGTTTTTTCGTAATGGTATGTTTTCTTAGAGTAAAGAACTCTGAGAAAATATACCAAGAGAAAAGAAGGGAAAGAAAACAAATGAAGGAGAAATTAAGAAATATACAAGGCATTACATTAATCGCATTAGTGATTACAATTATAGTTTTATTAATCTTAGCGGGAATTACAATAGGAGCTATAACAGGAGAAAATGGAATTATAGGAAATGCCGGACAGGCAAAAGAAGAAGCAGAAATTGCAAATGAAAAAGAAATTGTAGATAATGCAACTGTACAGGCTATGGGAAATAATAAATATGGAAACATTGAAGAAAATGAATTACAAAAACAGCTGGATAAAATAACGAGTGAAGGAGAAACAGAAGTCAATGATCTTGGTGATGAGTTTGAAGTAGCATTTATAGATAGTAAAAGATATTATATAGTAGATAAAGATGGAAATGTAGGTGATGCACAAAAAATCGTAGAAGATGAATCGCCGGGAATAATTACAGGAAGTGGAACAGAAGAAGATCCATATGTAATAACAAGCATTGAAGATTTAGTAGTATTTTCTAATATGACAAATGGAGCAGGAATTAAGTTTAAAGAAGATGGAAGAACAGAAGAAATAACAGAAGAAGATAGCTTTACGGATAAATATGTAATTTTAGATACAACATTAAATTTTAAATCTAAGTTATCTTATGTAAATAGTGAAAGAAAAGATTTTGGAGATATAAACAATAATGGAGTTGTAGAAGAACTACGAGAAGAATTAATGAATGGTATAGGATTTACACCTATTAACAATTTTAGTGGATATTTTAATGGTAATCATTATGAAATCCAAAATATTTATATGAACAGAGATACAGCAGCAGGACTTTTTGTGGGAGGTAATAATATAAAGACGATAAAAAACATAGGAATAACAGGAGATATTGCTTCTACACAATCTAGTGCTGTGGGAATTTGCAATTATGCAAAGATAGTTGAAAATTGTTGGAATAAAGCCAATATTACATCTGCAGGTAATGTGGGGATGCAAGGTGCTGCTGCTGGAGTTTGTAATTATTCTCCGATAATCAGAAATTGTTATAACACAGGAAAGGTTATAGCAACAGGACGGAACAGCAGGAGGTATATCATCACGGAAGTGGAGATGGAGGAACTATAGAAAATTGTTACAACAAAGGAGAAATAATAGGAAAAGATTATACAGGTGGGATTGCAGCAGGCCATGGCAATAATTCTACAACGGTTATAAATTCTTATAATGAGGGAGACATATCTGGAAGTGGATATTCTACGGGAGGAATTTTAGGAGCAAATGGTGAGAAGATAGAAAATTGTTATAATCTTGGAAAAGTAAAAGTTTCTGGAAATTCATATGCAGGTGGAATAGTAGGGGCAATCTCTAAAGTAATCAATCATTGTTATAATAATGGTAATATATCTGGAAATTATGTAGGTGGAATAGAAGGGAGTATGATTAGTCGGAAATAAAATAATAAATTCATATAATATGGGTGAAGCGCAAGGTGCTGCTAGAACAGGAGGAATTGTAGGACTTGTAAACGGAAGTGGTAATGAAATCAGTAATTGTTTTAATGTAGGAAAAGTTAGTTCAACAGGAACAAGCTTTCTGACAAATGGGGGAATAGTAGGAAGTTTGGATTCTGGATCTATAAATATCAATAATTGTTATAACATAGCGGTCTTTAGCCAAGGACATGGTTCAAATAGAATAGGAGGTATTGTGGGAAAACATACAGGTGGAACTCTTACAATGAATAAATGTTACTATTTAAAGCAAGATGATACAAAAACAGCAATTGGTGGTAAAGAAGATGATATAAATCAAGTAACAGGTTGTAATGCTATATCAGAAATTACGGCAACTATATTAAATGATAATATTAATAATATAGAACATACAGATGAATGGCAAAGTTGGAAATTGGGGGAAGAAGGATATCCTGTATTTGAATAAGGCTTAATGGGATAATGAAGATTATGTTTTACAAGAATAATTGTAAATAGTATAAAGAAAATATTGATTTATAAAATCAAAAATTCAAGCAAATGCTTGAATTTTTTTACATATATATATATAATGACGGTAGAAAAATTAGAAGAAAAGAGGTAATGATATGGCAAATATTCGTCTAAATTTAAAACATACAGGAATTACACAAAAAACAATCTTAACATACAAGGAACAAGTAGAAAATATACATAAAGATTTGCATAGAAGAGCAAATGATGAAAAGGATTTTGTTGGATGGTTAGAATTACCAACAAACTATGATAAAGAAGAATTTGCAAGAATTAAAAAAGCAGCTAAAAAGATAAAAAAAGAATCTGATATATTAGTCGTTATTGGAATTGGTGGCTCTTATTTAGGAGCAAGAGCTGTTATTGAAGCATTAACCAGTTCATTTTATAACATGTTACCAAACAAGCAAAGAAAATATCCTCAAGTGTTATATGTCGGCAACAACTTAAGCCCAAATTATATTAATGAATTAATTGAATATATAGGAGATAAAGATTTCTCTGTAAATGTCATATCAAAATCTGGAACAACTACAGAACCAGCCATTGCATTTAGAATTTTTAGAGAAATCTTAGAAAATAAATATGGAATTGATGAAGCAAGAAGCAGAATTTATGCAACGACAGATAAAGCAAAAGGAGCATTAAAAACTCTTGCACAAAATGAAGGATATGAACAATTTGTTGTTCCTGACAATGTCGGAGGTAGATACTCTGTATTAACAGCTGTTGGATTATTACCAATTGCAGTAGCAGGAATTGATATTGATAAATTAATGATGGGAGCAAAAACAGCACAAGATAGATATAATGATCCAGATGTAAAATATAATGAGTGCTATAAATATGCAGTTGTAAGAAATATCTTATATAAACTATACAAAAACACGGAAATTTTAGTGAATTATGAACCAAAAATGCACTATTTTACAGAATGGTGGAAGCAATTATTTGGAGAAAGTGAAGGAAAAGATCAAATGGGAATCTTCCCAGCAGGGGTTGATTTTACAACAGATTTACATTCTATGGGGCAATATATTCAAGAAGGAAGAAGAAACTTATTTGAAACGGTTATTAGTATAAAAACACCAAATTCAGATATTACTATTAATCCAGATGATGATAACTTAGATGGACTAAATTATTTAGCTGGAAAAGGATTAGACTATGTTAATAAAAAGGCAATGGAAGGAACGATAAAAGCACATGTATCAGGAGATGTTCCAAATATTGTGATAGAAATGGAAAAACTAGATGAAGAAAATATAGGAGAATTAATCTATTTCTTTGAAAAAGCATGTGCTATGTCTGGAAATATATTAGGAGTGAATCCATTTAATCAACCAGGTGTAGAAGAATACAAAAAGAATATGTTTAAATTATTAGAAAAACCAGGATATTAAAATAAATTAGGGACACGCCAAAAAGACAAAAATGTTCGATTTGGAGTGTCCCAAAAGGACGGAAGGAGAAAAACATGATATACAAGGAAAAATTTAAAATAGGATTAAAAGATGTATGGGCAAAAGATGAAGTAAGTAATATTGCTATTTTAGAATACTTAGAAGATATTGCAGCATATCATTCAGATAGTGTCGGAATTGGTGTTAATACTACAAATGAAACACATTTAAGTTGGTTACTATTAGATTGGGAACTAGAAGTATTAAAAAGACCAAAATACGGACAAGTTTTAGAGATTCATACATGGTCTAGAGAAATAGAAAAATTTTATGCACTTCGTGATTTTGAAGTTTATGATGAGGAAAACAACTTATGTGCAATTGCAACTTCAAAATGGTTATTGGTGAATAGCAAAACAGAAAAAATAGTAAGAGTAGAGCCAGAAATAGCAGATAGGTATCAATCAGAATTTGGAAAATGTGTGTTTAAAGATAAAAAAATTGAAAAATTAAGAGAGCCAAAAGAATATATAAGTGAAATGACATATACAGCTAGAAGAAGAGATATTGATGTGATTGGTCATATGCATAACCTATATTATTTATATCTAGCATATGAAGCTTTGCCAGAGGAGGAGTATAATAAAAGACCATTTAACCATGTGAGAATACAATATAAAAATCAGATAAAATTGGGAGAAACTGTGAGATGTAAATATGCGAAAGAAAATGGAGAAAATATAGTGGTTATAAAAAGTGAAGATGACAAAACATTACATGCAATTATTAAAATATATTAAAATATAAAAAACAAAGATTTTAATAAAGGTAAAAAGGGTATAATTTTTAAGATTATGCAAAAAATAATAAAAAAATGTTGAAAACCGTTCTTATAGTGTGATATAATAAGCTCTGGTTTTTAAGAAATAAGGGAGGAATAAGAAATGAAAGAAGTTTTAAGAAAAACAAACATCATTGGTACAATAGGACCAGCAAGTGAAAGTGAAGAAATGTTTACAAACTTAGTTAAAGCAGGACTAAATGTAGCAAGAATTAACTTTTCACACGGAGGATATGAAGAAAACGCAGAAAAAATAGCAACAATAAAAAAAGTAAGAGAAAAATTAAACAAACCAGTTGCTTTATTATTAGACACAAAAGGACCTGAAATTAGAACAGGAAAACTTGAGTCTGGAGACGAAAAAGTAACGATAAATGAAGGACAAGAATTTACATTTGTTCATGATGACATTATTGGAAATGAAACAAAAACAACAATTAGTTACAAAAACTTATATCAAGATGTAAAACCAGGAGCTAAAATCCTAGTTGATGATGGAGCTTTAGAATTCCAAGTTATAGAAATTGTTGGAAAAGATATTAAATGTAAAGCATTAAACACAGCAAGATTAGGAAGCAGAAAAACAATGAATGTTCCTGGATTAAAATTAAACTTACCAGCTTTAGCACAAAAAGATATTGATGACATTACAAACGGAATCAAAGCAGGATTTGATTTCATAGCTGCTTCATTTGTAAGAAGAGCATCAGATGTTCAAGAAATCAAAGATTTATTAAAAGCAAATGGTGGAGAACACATCAAAATTATATCAAAAATCGAAAGCCAAGAAGGTATTGATAACTTTGAAGAAATCTTAGCAATATCAGATGGTATCATGGTAGCTCGTGGAGATATGGGTGTTGAAATACCAATGGAACAAGTTCCAATTGTTCAAAAACACTTTATTAAGAGATGTAACCAAGTTGGTAAACCAGTTGTAACAGCTACACAAATGTTAGAATCAATGACTTCTAACCCAAGACCAACAAGAGCAGAAGTTAGTGATGTTGCAAATGCTGTATATGATATGACAAGTTGTATCATGCTTTCTGGAGAATGTGCTATGGGTAAATATCCAGTAGAATGTGTTGAAACAATGGTTAAAATATCAAAAGCAATTGAAGGAACAGTTAATTACTGGAAGAGATTTACAAGAAAGAACTTCAAAAAAATAGATTCAGAAGATTTAGAGAAAAATATTGCTTATACAACTTGTGTAACAGCTTACCAAGTAGAAGCTGACGCAATTGTTGCTTATACACACAAAGGTGATTCAGTAAGAATGATTGCTGGTATGGGACCAGGTTGCCCTATATTTGCTGTAACAGATAACGAACAAACATATTATCAATTATCAGTTACATGGAATGTAACACCAATCTTAATTAAAGATGGAAAAACAATTGAAGATACAATTCAAAAAGGAATTGCTGAATTAGAAAAAGAAGGTATCTTAGAAAAAGGTGATAAAGTTGTTCTTGCAGGAGGACCAAAAATATTACCAGACGCAACAGAAAACAAAGTTATTGGTGGAGTTGCTAGAGTATAAGAAAAAAGATATAGAAAAAACTCATCATATGGATGAGTTTTTTTGATGTTTATAAATTAAAACTATCAGGTAGTAAATCTTCTAATGTTTTTTTATCGATTTTATCATTATTATAATACATGTAAATGGCAAAATCTTTATCACAAAATTCAGTCATGAATTGTCGACAATATCCACAAGGAGAGGTATATTGTAATTCTTCTTTTCCGTCCCAATACTAAAATACATTCAAAATCTTTTTCACCTTCAGAAATTGCTTTGCTAAAGGCAACTCTTTCTGCACAAATGGACATGATTCCATCGTTCTCAATATTACATCCAGAAAAAATTTTTCCACTTTTGGTAAGTAAAGCACAGCCTACTTTGTAATTGGTATATGGAGTATAGGCATTTTCTCTTGCTTTTTTAGCAGTTTCAATTAATATATTTATATCCATAATAATAAGCCTCCTTTTGAAGTAATATATCATAAACAAAGAAAAATTACTATAGTATGTATATGAAAAAAATAGTAACGAAGGGTAAACCTTTTTTGTTAATTCTACATATAATGTAACAAAAGGAGGAATTTTAAAATGTTTAGTAGAAGAAAATGCTATTGTATGAACAACAATTATTCAAATAATTCATGTGAAATGCAGAATGAAATCATGGAAACGAAATGTAATAATGTTGTATCTTATGAAGAAAACCCTAATAGTTGTGATTGTGGATTTGATGAAGAACAAAATGTATTCCCAGAAAATCCAATGTTAGCACAAAGTTATGTTCCAATTCAATATATGGATAGAACTTTTAAACCATGTGTAGGACTTAAAATGGGAACGATTTTTCCTGAATTGGTAAGTCCATATTCACCAGGTCAATCAATGGAAGAAATTAAGTATATTGAAATGACCAATAAAATAGGAAAGGGGTGCAACAAATGTCAGTAAATCAAAATAGAAATTGTGATTGTGAAGAAAATGAAGCAATGTATTATAACCAAATGCAAGACACTGAAAGAACAGTAGATTGTGATGAAAGAATGGAAATGGCACAACAAATTAGATGTCTTGAATTTGCGATAACAGAATTAGCTTTATATCTAGATACACATCCAAATGATCAAAAAGCACTTTGCTTGCACAGAAAATATTGTAAGGAAGTAAAAGAGTTAAAGGATAAATATCAGAAAGTATTTGGACCATTAACGATTCATTATCCATGTAATAAATGGAGATGGCTTGAGGAACCATGGCCATGGGAAAGGGGGAATTACTAATGTGGACATATAATAAAATGTTACAATACCCAATTAATATCAAATGTACAGATCCAAGACTTGCAAAAGTCATCATATCACAATATGGTGGACCAGATGGAGAATTGGCAGCATCACTTAGATATTTATCTCAAAGATTTGGAATGCCAGATCAAAATGCAAAAGCAATCTTAAATGATATTGGTACAGAGGAATTGGCCCATTTAGAAATGGTAGGAACCATTGTACACCAATTAACAAAAGGAGCAAGTATTGAAGAAATTGAAAAAGCAGGGTTAAGCGCATATTACACAGACCATGGTGTAGATGTATATCCACAAGCAGCAGCAGGATTTCCATTTAATGCGGGAGTATTAGCTTGTAAAGGAGATCCAATAGCAAACTTACAAGAAGATTTAGCTGCAGAACAAAAAGCAAGAGCAACTTATGAAAAATTGATTGATTTATGTAGAGATAACCCAGATGTATTAGACCCATTAAGATATTTAAGAGAAAGAGAAGTTGTTCACTTCCAAAGATTTGGAGAAGCATTAAGAGGTGTTCAAGATAAATTAGCAGAGAAAAAATATTATATGAATCATAACAACAACTGTGGTTGTAACTAAGAGTAGAACTCCTATATTTTGATAATATGGGAGTTTTATAATGTATTAAAATATATTTGCGAGAAAATAACCTTTATTCTGTAAAAATTGTAATTAGCATAAATTGTTAATAGGGAAAATTTTAGAAAATATTGAATAAGAAATACCAATTTGATAAAATACTTGATGAATTTATTAAAAGATATAATATTAAGAAATATTGAAGAGTCAATATATGGCATATTATTGCTTGTATAATAAGAAAGAAGATGAATTTATGGAAGAATTAGAATTGGTATTTCCAACAAAAGCATATAAAACACAAATAGAGGAATATGTTCAAGAATTCATGAAGAATCATGAAAATGAGATTGCTGGAGATGCAAATTTATGCAAAATAAAAGATTTCGACAAATGGTTAGAAAAAATAGAGGCTGATTTATCAGAAGAAAAAGTTGAAAAAGGAGAAGTTCCATCAACAATATACTTAACAATTAGAAAATCTGATAATAAAATAGTTGGGAATATACAAATTAAACATTATTTAAACGAGAATTTATTACAATATGGAGGACATATTAGAAATAGTATTCGTCCTTCAGAAAGAAAAAAAGGTTATGCTACAGAACAGATAAGGTTAGGGTTGGAAAAATGTAAAGAGTTAGGAATAGGAACAGTATTCATTGATAGTTATAAGGATAATATTGCTTCAATAAAATCTATTATTAATAATGGAGGAATATTGAAAAATGAAGTTAAAATGCCTAATGGAAAAGTGAATCAGAGATATTGGATTACATTGAAAAAAAGATATGCCAATAGACATAAATTGGATAAACCTAATAGTGATTTAATATACTTGGTAAAAGGATTTGAGGAAAAGCTTTTTAATGTTGATGTTTGTTATTATAATTTTAAAAATGCAAATATAAAAATATCTATTCCCAATGGTAAAGTTATAATAGATAATAACTATAGGTTATTAGAATTTTATGATTATAGCTCTAAAGTTAAATTGTCTGCATTTTATGATAAGAATAGTGAGATAATAGAATGGTATTTTGATATTGCCAAAAAAATAGGAAAAGAAAATGGAGTACCATATGAGGATGATTTATATTTAGATGTGGTCATAAGACCTGATGGAAAAATTGTATTGTTAGATGAAAAAGAATTAAAAGAGGCTTTAAAACGATTTGAAATTACAAAAGAAGAATATGAAATGGCTTATGAAGAGGCTAATAAATTAATGCTACTATTAAAAGGAAATAAAGAAAAATTAAAAAGTTTTACAGATAAGTATTTAAATTATTTTGAAAATTGAATTTTAACTAGTATTTACTTTAAAAACTTGAAAATATATAGAACAGCTGGTATAATAATTATGTAACCTGAGGCAATATCCTAAATTAGAGAAAGGACAATTTTTATGCTGAAAAGAAAACAATTAAAGTGTGGTATCGTGCCACATCCACTTGAAGTGGAGGATCTTCGGCAAATCTATTTCATAGTGACATATGCTTGTAATAAAGCTTGTCCGTACTGTATTGAACCTAATGTTCATTCAGGTAAATACATGAGAGAAAAAGACTTTATTACAGCTATGAAAATCGCTAAGGAATTAGATTTTAAAACGCTGTATCTTCACGGAGGAGAGGCCACAGTTCATCATAATGTTGTAAAGTATGCTAAATTGGCGAAAGAAGAAGGATTTAATGTAAATATGTTTACAAATGGAATTCGCCAGGATGTGTTAGAGCAACTGGATGGAATAGTGGATGAAATCCGGTTTTCATATGAACCTGGACTGGAATTTATGCTAAGAGATCAAGCTGAATGGAAGTCACGGATTAAGTTGTATATCATGGCTACTACAGAAGCTTATCCAACAGAGAAAAGTCTAATGAATGTGGTAAGTAAAGCGCTGGATTTGGGAATGGGAGTAAAGGTAAGAACCTTGAACCCAGTCAATCCATATGCGTACAAATACCAGTTTGTACCGTATTTGCATCAGCATCTGCTTGATATGCCAGAAGAAGAGATAATCTGTGACGGAAATAAGGCGGCATACCGAATGGATAATGGTGTGATTGTTCGTTTGGGTAACATGCAGTTAAATCCAGGACACTTGAAATATAGTGTGGATCCGGACGGTGTTATGCATACGAGATTTACACATTCCGACAAGGACTTGATTATTCCAGATCATGAAATTGAAGCTAAAAAAACGCTCTTTCAGCCGTTGATTGAGCGCCTTAGAAAGGTTTAATATAGTCCTGCTCCTGTAACCCTCTTATGGGGTTACGGGAGTTTTTTCTTAATTAAAAAAATTAATTAAGAAAAATTGACAAAAAACGACTTATAAAATATAATAAAAACCAGATTCGGTATAGGACCTTATCTGCAGGTTAAAATATAATAAAAGGTAACAAAAAAATAGGAATATTTTCTTTGTTTATTTGACGTGCGTTAGGTCTATCTGTATCAGATAGATTTTTTTTATGAAAAGGAGGAGGTCAAAATGACAAAACAGAAAGAAGAAAATATTATTACAGAGGAGGGAAAGCTCGTACAAAATGAACCAAATGCAAGGATACTAATATCTGCCTTACAGCATATTGGATATGATGATGTATCGGCAATTGCAGATATTATTGATAATTCTATAGATGCCAATGCTACAAAAATAAAGATATACATTGAAAAAGATAAAAATGGTAAAATAGAAATCAAAATTATAGACAATGGTAATGGAATGAATAAGGAAACATTGGATGAAGCCTTAAAATTAGGTTCTAATACAATTCATGATGATATCAGTGATTTAGGAAAATTTGGAATGGGGTTAAGTACAGCAGGATTAGCTTTGGCAAATCAAACTATCGTATTTACAAAGACATGTGATAGTAAAACAATTTTGAAAAGTATTACAGATGTAGATGTTATAAGAAAAATGAATCAATTTGTAAAAATACTAGAAGAAACCAATGAGGATGAAAAAGAATATTTTAATAGAATGGTACAAAGTGATAGTGGAACAATTATCATACTTAAAAACTGTGAAGGAATAAAGTTAAATACAGAATCTACATTAAAACAAAAAATTATAAAAAATATAGCAAGAGTATTTCGAAACTTTATGTCTAAAATTGAATTTTATGTAAATGATGTAAAAATAGAAGCAGATGATCCTTTAAGATTAAAGGTAAAAGAAGGAGAATTAAAAGGAAATCTATTTAGTGAAGATGATTATCTTGTAAGATGGAAGAATGTAAATGGAGAAGAGAAAAAGGGAATTATACATATTAAGCTAGTTTCATTGCCAGAATGTGATATTAATATAGCCAGAAAATTAGGAATTAATATGTCAAATCAAGGATTTTCAGTACTACGAAACAATCGAGAAATTGCAATTGGATTTTTACCGAAATGGGAGGGATTAGCTAGAGATCCCCACTTAAATAGATTTAGAGGAGAAATTTCGTTTTCATCAGATATGGATGATGCGATGGGGGTCAACTTTAGAAAAAATGGAATAGACATGATAGATTCTGTTGATAATATTTTGAGAGGGTTAATATCTCCTCAAATAAAAACAATCAAAAAAAATATTAGAAAAAAGATTGATGTTAGCGAAGAAGAAAAACAAAATCATAAGAATAATGAAAAAATGTTAAATAAAATGTCAAACATATTAACCTTACCAAAAGGTATTTCTGCAATTTCAGAATTTAAATTGTTAAATATGGGAGAAACAGGAGATATTTATAAGGCAGAACAAATAGGAAGGAAACTTGTTATTTCTTGGAATATTGATCATCCATTTTATCAAAAACTGATTGTAGAGAATATCGAAAACCCAAATGTTATCAAAATTGCAGATTTTTTTATATATACATTAGCTTCTGCACAGATACAATTCATGGCAGATGATGAAGAAAAAAATTTAATTATGAGTAGTATCATCTCTACCATGAGTACAAATATGAGAAATTTATTATTTTAAATAAAAGAATAAGTTTAATTATATTGTAATTAAAAATAAAACTCCTATATTTTAAAATATGGGAGTTTTATTTAATGAAACAATACTATATATGCATTTATTATATTTCTTGTTTTTATAGATAAGAATGTGATAAAATAAAAAAGAAATAAGGATAAAACATATTTCAGAACAGTATGTAAAATAGAGAAAGGAAAGAGAATGATAGATCTAGAAAAAGATGTAAAATATATAAAAGGTGTTGGTCCCAATAGAGTGAAACTATTAAATAAATTAGGAATATATACATTAAAGGATTTGATTACATATTATCCAAGAACATATGAAGATAGAAGTAAACCGAAAAATATAGTGGAATGTATAGACGGAGAAGAAGCGTTAATTGAAGCTTATGCCAGTGGAAGAGTGAGTGATGTAAGACTTAGAGGAAAAACCATGCAAAAATTAATTATAAGAGATGAAACAGGAGTAGCAACAGCGGTATGGTTTAATCAAAGCTATTTAAAGAATAAATTTGAGCAAGGAAAAAAATATACATTTTATGGAAAGATAAGTAATTGTTTTGGAAAAATAACAATCACATCACCAGTGTTTGATGAGGAGGGTAAGACTTCTAATACAGGAAAGATAATACCGATATATCCATTAACTTTTAGCTTGTCACAAAATACGATTAGAAAAATTATGGAGAATGCTATACAGGAAGTAGAAAATAAATTAGAAGAAACTTTACCAGAATATATTCTAAAGGAATATCAATTAGAAGGGATTAATGAAGCAACCAAAAATATTCATTTTCCAAAAGAATTTAAAGATTTTAATATTGCTAGAAATCGATTAGCTTTTGAAGAATTATTAACCATGCAATTAGCTTTATTAGAATTGAAAAATAGTTATATCAATGAGGAAAAAGGTATTCAATTTAGTAAAGATGTTCATATGTCAGATATCATTCATCAATTACCATTTCGATTAACCAATGCCCAAAGAAGAGTGTTAGAAGAAATTGATAATAATATGGAATCTGATAAACCAATGAATCGATTATTACAAGGAGATGTTGGCTCAGGAAAAACAGTGATTGCTATGTGTGCAGCATATAAAGCAGTAAGATGTGGTTATCAAGCAGCCATTATGGCACCAACAGCTATCCTTGCAACACAACATTTAGAAAACTTTAAAAAGATATTTGATGAATTAGATATCAAATGTGAATTATTGATTTCAGCTATGACCAAAAAGAAGAAGACAGAGCTTTTAGAAAGGTTAGCAGATGGAGAAATTGATATTGTTATTGGAACACATGCTTTATTACAAGAGAATGTAGAATTTAAAAATTTAGGATTAGTAGTTACAGATGAACAACATCGTTTTGGAGTAAAGCAAAGAACAACGATTGTAGAAAAGGGACAAAATCCTGATGTATTGGTTATGACAGCAACACCAATTCCTAGAACATTGGCTTTAATATTATATGGAGATTTGGATATCTCTATTATTGACGAATTACCACCAAATAGGAAAAAGATAGATACATTTGCAGTAACCAAAGGAATGGAAGACAGAATCAATAACTTTATAAAAGTACAATTAAAAGAAGGCAGACAAGCATATATTGTATGCCCATTAGTAGAAGAAAATGAAGAACTAGACTTAAAATCAGTCGAAAAATTATATGAAAAATGTAAAACAGAAATCTTCCCAGAATATAGAGTAGAATACATACATGGAAAAATGAAAGCCAAAGACAAAGACGATATTATGATGAGATTTAAAAATAAAGAGATTGATATACTAATTTCAACCACTGTTATCGAAGTTGGTGTAGATGTACCAAATGCCAATATTATGGTGATAGAAGATGCACAAAGATTTGGATTAGCACAATTACATCAATTAAGAGGTAGAGTAGGAAGAGGAGAATATAAATCCTATTGTATTCTAAAATATGAAGGCAAAGGCGAAACTGTTAGAAAAAGAATGAAGGTTATGTGTGATACGAATGATGGATTTATTATTTCAGAAAAGGACTTAGAATTAAGAGGTTCTGGAGATTTCTTTGGAACAATGCAGCATGGATTACCAGAATTTAAAATTGCCAATTTATTTGAGGATATGAATATATTAAAAGTGGCACAAGAAGCAGCCATTAAAATTATTGACAAAGATCCAAAATTAGAAAAAGAGGAAAATGCAAGATTAAAAAGATTAATTAGAGATAAGTTTACAAAAAGAATTGAGATATAGTAAAAATCAAAATGTAAAAAAATGTAAATATAATATATATAAAAAATAGACTTTGATAAAAAATAGAAAACAATAAATGTAAAATATTGTAAAATAAAACATATTTGAGCAGAGTAACTTTAGAAACAAATGTAGCTATAGGAGGAAAAAATATGACGGAAGAATTAGAAAGAATCGCAATGAAAGAGGATAGTGAAGTTCGGTCGATTGTAGCACAGTTAGGACTTAGTACAGAATTAAAAGGTACGCTTATCATCCAGGAATTTGTGCTTAGTAAAAGAAAAACAAAAATGTTAAGTGATAAAGAAGTGAAGTTGGTTTTACGTGCCTGGGAAAGCAGACGGTATGTACCAAGGGCATTAATTGCATCTGATAAAAATGATAATGTGAAATTGCTAAGAGAAGAGGGAGAAACAGAAGAAGCGTATAAGAGAAGAAAAGTGGAGCATATCGAAAAGTATGTGAAGACGATTCTTGCTTGAAGAGAAAAGTCATTAGTCTAGACGTTAAGGTTAATCTTAACGTCTATTGACTTTTTCTAGAAAACATATTAATATATATCTATAAAATAAAAAAGGATGTTGATATATATGTTTCAACTAATTATAAAATTAATTGGTTTAATAATGGTTTTAATAGGGGTTATTTTAATATATGATGCAAGAATTATTACAAAAAGATTTTTTGGCTTTGGAGACCAAAATGAAGGCTCAAATGGATTGAAAATCATGGGATTTATATTAGCCATAGTAGGAGGTTTGATAATCTATTTTTCAATGTAAAATTATAAAAAAGTATTGACAATAAAAATGTTTTTGTGCTAATATAATTATTGTTAGTTTAAATATGCGGATGTGGCGGAACTGGTAGACGCGCTGGTCTTAGGAACCAGTGCCAACGGCGTGGGGGTTCGAGTCCCTTCATCCGCACCAATAAAGGTTTTCTAATATTTCGAGAAATTGGAATTTTAGAAAGCTTTTATTTTTTTCTAACAAATTTCATAAGTTTTTCTAACAGAAATTAATTTTATATTCCTTTATAAAAAGAATAATATAATAATTGTTATTCATTTTTTATGTCAAAATTTCCAAAAAACAATGAATAAAACTATACTTTTTGAAAAATTAATATAAAAGAAAAGCAAAAAAGAAATTTAATATATTTTGTGAAGATGGAAAGATATTGAAAATTATAAATTCATATGATAGAGTATATATAGTTATTTTATATAAATGAAGACAGGAAACAAATGCATATACAGCGGATAACAATGAATAGAAATACAAAGGAGAAATGAATGAAACAAGATATTGCGATGAAATATAATCGAAGAATATTTCCATTATATAAAGGATTAGGATGGGATCCATTATTTTATAGTGCAATTATATTTCTATTCTTAACAGAAGTAAAAGGAATAGCACCTGCAAAGGTAATGTATGCAGAATCTATCTATTCATTATTTTTATTATTACTTCAAATACCAGCTTCAATTTTAATTGAGAGAATAGGAAGCAGAAAAGCATTAATATTAGGAACAACCTTTGCAACCATTCAAATAACAATGATGATTTTTATTAATAATTTTGCATTTTTAATTCTTGCATATTTCATGTCCGCATTTGGAAATGCTATGAAAAATATTGCTAGAAATACTTTACTATATGAGTCTACAAAAGTATGCAAAGGTAAAAATTCATTTGGAAATATAAATGCAAAAGGTTCTTCTTTAAGTTATGCATTAAGTGCTAGTTCATCAGTTATTACAGGATTTTTATTTGTTATCAATCCGTATATTCCACTTATTTTATCTAGTCTTATATCATTATTAGCAGTGATTTTGGCATATAGATTTGAAGAGGTAGAGGTAGAAAAAAAGAAAAGTACACCAATAGTAGAAACCATAAAAGATGTAAAACAAGGGTTTAAATTTATTATAAAATCGGAAAGATTAAAAGCCTTATTCCTTTTTACATCCATATTTGTAGGGGTGCTAATGATGATTTCTACTTATGAAAAAAGTTTATTAACAGATTTACAAGTAGCACCACAATATTTTGGTATTATTTTTGCAGCATTAACACTTGTACAATGTTTTTCAGTAAGATATCAAGATAAAATACACTGTACTTTAAGAAATAAAACATTAGCATTTATAGCAATTCCGATATTTATATCTTTTATAATAGTTGGAATTGTTGTTAATATGAACTTAAACTTTTCTTTTACCATTGTAATTGTTATGCTTGCATATTTTATGCATCACTTTTTTAGAGGACCTTATTGGATATTGAAGGATAGATATATTACAAATTTTACAAATTCTAATAATAGAGCTAAAATTTTATCTGTAAATAATTTTATACAAGATATAGGAGAAATTGTTATAAAATTTTTAGGTGGTGTATTACTAGAATATTATACTACCAGTACATCTTACTTAATAATAGGATGTGTTGGATTAGTAGTTATTCTATTTGTATTAAAATATATGAAAAAAAGAATTGGCTTGAAGCCAGAAGAATATAATAAAAAAGATATAGAATATGAAGGATCAATTTAAGATTTAGTCAAGTCTATGAAAACATGATAGATAAATACTAAGAAAAAAATGACAAAACCTGAATGATTTGTTAAAATAAATTCATAATAAATTAGCAGGAGGCATATGTTATGAAAAAACTTAAAAGAACGAAAAAAAACTCTAGAGTAAAAATGAAATGGATACGGGGTAAGGATGGAAAATGGGAGCATTTAAATCCCAAAGACAAAAAGTTATTACATGAGATGAAGAGAATCAATAAGTCATAACATAAGGAAAGAATAAGGGAATTATAATGCAGTAATAGCAGAATGATTCCCTTTTCTGTTTTGCAATTTTATGTGAAGTGTAGTATAATAATAGTAGTATGACCAAATGGTTATGCAAGAAACTAATAATAACGCAACCCCTAATTATGGGAAAGGAGAAACAAGATGACTAATTATGAAAACCTGAGTGAACAGTCTAAAAGAGACCAGGAACTTGAAAGAGAGTATAGGGCTCTTAAGACAACGAGCGCAAAATGCCGGTATGATGCACAAGATTGTACATCGTGCCAATATTTAAAAGATTGCACAAGAGGTCAATTTCTTGCTGCGAGAAGGCGCTAGGGGGACACGGAAGTGTCCCCTTTTTTTTAAAACTATTTTTACTTGTAACTTTATACAAAATATTGTAAAATAGTATAAAAAACTAAGTAGGAGGAAAATATATGGAAGTTGGATTTTATGCAGGAAGTTTTGATCCGTTTACAAATGGGCATTTACATGTTGTAACAAAATCTGCACAGTTATTTGATAAAGTTGTCATAGGAATTGGTGTGCATCCAGATAAAAAAAGAAGATATGATAAAGAACTAATGAAAACAGTAATTGAAAAAATTCTTATAAACCGAAACCTAACAAATGTATCAGTCATTTGTTATGATAATCTTTCTGTTGATGCAGCATTAGCACATAATGCAACACTTTTAGTAAGAGGTGTTAGAAATGGTATGGATTATGAATATGAGGAGAATATGGCATCTATTAACGAGGAAGTTTCAGGGTTAGACACGATTTATATCCGAGCAGGAAGTTTAGGAAATATTAGTTCAAGTATGGTAATGGAATTATTAGAAAATGGAAAGGATGTATCGAAATATTTACCAGAAGAGGTAATGGAAATTATTCAATAGATAAAAATACAGATATAAGATGATTTCTTATACCTGTATTATTTTATTTATCTTCTCTTATTACCCTGTTATATATTACTTCAACAAAAGTATCCATACTTTTCTTTGTATAGTCATTATCAAAAATAAAATCAAATGATAGTTTAGAATAATCTAAAGTAGCAGATTCTCTTTTTTCAAGATATTCTTCAGAAATATGATCTCTTGCTAATATTCTCTTTTTTCTTACTGTATCATCAGAAGTAACCAATATTTTGATATCACACATATCCCAATACTTTACTTTAGGAAGCAAAGCCCAATCAAAAAGAAAATAGGGTTGATTTTGTAATAAAATCTTGTCTAATTCTTGCTCCATATATTCCCATGTGATATCTGTTAGAATTTGCATTTTATTGGTGTCACTAAATACAATATTGCCTAATTTTTTTCTATCAATATTCCCAATATTATCTAATAGCCCATTGCCAAATATATCGCAAAGTTTTTTTGCAATATTAGGATCTGAAGTTGCTTTATGTCCGATTTTATCAATATCTATATATATACCATTTAAATTTTGAGCCAATATTGTTGCAATAGTAGATTTTCCAGTTCCTGTTTTACCAGTAATACCAATTAATTTCATATTGAAATCCTCCTTAAATATTTAGAAAAATTATATCATCTCAAATAGAAAAATGCAATAAATTAAAGAAATAGTAAGAAAAGGAGAAAGAATTATCAATTTTTCGCTAAAAACCTTGTAAAAAGTTAAAAAATATAGTATTATATTAGGGTAGAATAGGAAAGGAGAAAACCGATGGAAAAAAGTTTTAGTGAAAGTTATAAAGAAGCGGGCGTAGATGTAACAGCAGGATATAAAGCAGTAGAGCTAATGAAGAAAAGTGTGCAAGAAACATATACAAAAGGAGTTATGTCAGACCTTGGAGGATTTGGGGGTCTTTTTAAGTTAGATATAAGTGAAATGAAGGAGCCTATTTTAGTGTCAGGAACAGATGGTGTGGGAACGAAACTAAAATTGGCTTTTTTGCTTGATAAACATGATACCATAGGACAAGATTGTGTAGCTATGTGTGTAAATGATATTGTTTGCTGTGGTGCAAAGCCATTATTCTTTTTAGACTACATATCATTATGGAAAAACATTCCTGAAATGGTAGCAAGCATTGTAAAAGGTGTAGCAGATGGATGTAAAAAAGCAGGATGTGCATTAGTTGGAGGAGAAACAGCAGAAATGCCAGGACTATATTCTGATAATGAATATGACTTAGCAGGATTTAGTGTAGGTGTTGTGGATAAAGCAAAAATTATCAATCCTGATAATATCGAAGAAGGAGATGTTGTTATAGGTCTTACATCTTCAGGTGTACATTCAAATGGATTTTCTTTAGTTAGAAAAATATTTCATGTGAATGAAGAAAATCTAAGAGAATATAGAGAAGAATTAGGAATGACATTAGGAGAAGCATTGCTTACACCAACAAAAATTTATGTAAAACCAGTTTTAAAATTAATAGATGAAGTAACTATAAAAGGAATTTCTCATATAACAGGTGGTGGATTCTATGAGAATATGCCAAGAATGTTAAATGACAATGTTTCATTAGAAATCCAAAAAGATACATATCCAGTACCAGAAATCTTTAAATTAATCCAAAAAGAAGGAAATATCCCAGAAAGAGATATGTATAATACCTTTAATATGGGAATTGGTATGGCAATCATTGTTCCAGAAAGTGATAAAGAAAAAGCATTAAAAGTATTAGAACAAGAAGGTGAAAAAGCATATGTGATTGGAAAGGTTGTCAAAGGAAATAAAGAGATAAAAGTGATATAAAATAAGTAAAATTGAATATGTTATGTAAATGTGATATAATATCTATAGGAAACTTTATAAAAATATGCATCGGCTTGTAAAGCCAAGGAGGAAAAAATATGAGCACATTATATACTATGGTTAGTGAGTGTGGAAAGAAAGACATTATTGTTCTTAATCGGAATTATACTGATGAGCAGTTAAGAAAAAAATTGTCTGCTGATCCAGGGACACATACCAAAAACTGGATAGACCATGTCTTAGCGAATGGCGTTCGTATCCCGGAAGGAGAGACAATTACAGTGAAAATCCGTGATGATGCTACTATCACAACTCAGTGCTATGGAAGCATCTCATACTGCTATAGGGGGTACAAAGTCATCTTGTATCCAAATGGTGACTTCAAAAAAATTCCTTCTATTAAGGAAAGGATTATAGAAGTAACTTGCGAAGTATTAGGAGCACCATTTAGGATGCTCGAATATGCGATTAAAGCTTTGAAAAATCCCGGAGACCAGAAGGAAAGAGAAAGGTAACGTGCGAGAAAACAGGTAGATATTATATAGGCAGTTATTGTCAAATAATATCTGCCTGTTTTCACGTTTTAGCACATAGAAAATTGAAAAGTCTTAAATAATAAAATACATTGCACAGAAAAATTTAAAGCAATTTTTCGTGTCGATACACTATAACCAAGTTATCAATAAGTTTATACTTATAAATATAATAAATCATTACCAAAATAAAGGAGGAATTATTAAATGGTAAGAAGAATTTATGTTCAAAAAAAACCAGGATTTGATGTAGAAGCAAAAGGAATCCTAGAGGATTTAAAAGAAAACTTACAGATAAAAGGATTAGAGCAAGTGGTTATTTTAAACAGATATGATGTATCTGGAGTGGATGAAGAAAGTTACAACAAAGCAAAAACAACTGTATTTTCAGAACCACAAGTAGATAACTATTTTGATGAAACCTATACATTTGATCAAAATGATAAAGTATTTGCAGTAGAATATTTACCAGGGCAATTTGACCAAAGAGCAAATTCATTAGAAGAATGTTTACAAATCATCAGTGGAGGAGAAAGACCAACTTGTAAATCTGCAAAAGTATATATCTTAAAAGGAAATCTTTCAGATGAAGAAGTAAAAACCATTAAGAACTATTTAATCAACTCAGTAGATGCCAGAGAAGCAAGTTTAGAAAAACCAGAAACATTAGAAGATAAATTGGTAGAGCCAGAAGATGTCCAAGTCGTAGATGGATTTATTCATATGACAGATGATGATACAGAAAAATTCTATGAAAAATATGGTTTTGCTATGGATATTGCAGATTTAAAATTCTGTCAAGAATATTTTAGAGATACAGAAAAAAGAGATCCAACTATGACAGAAATGAAAATGATTGATACATATTGGTCAGACCATTGCAGACATACAACTTTTCTTACCAGATTAGAAGAAGTTGACATTGAATGGGATTTATTAAAAGATATATATGGAAAATATATAGAATCTAGAAAATTTGTATATCAAGATAGAAAAAAAGATATTTCTTTAATGGATGTTGCAACCATTGTTGCAAAAGAATTAAAGAAAAGAGGTGTCTTAAAAAATCTTGATGAATCAGAAGAAATTAATGCTTGTAGCATTAAAGCCAATATCATGGTAGATGGAAAAGAAGAAGAATATTTAATCATGTTCAAAAATGAGACACATAACCACCCAACAGAAATCGAACCATTTGGTGGAGCTGCAACTTGTTTGGGAGGAGCGATTCGTGACCCATTATCAGGACGTGTGTATGTATATCAAGCAATGCGTGTAACAGGCTGTGGAGATCCAAGACAAACGATTGAAGAAACATTACCACATAAATTACCACAAAGAAAATTAACAAATGAAGCTGCAAGAGGATACAGCTCTTATGGAAATCAAATTGGTTTAGCTACTGGACAAGTTGCCGAAATCTATCATCCAGGATATGTAGCAAAACGTATGGAAATCGGAGCCTTAGTAGGTGCAGCACCATCTAAAAATGTTATTAGATTAAGACCAGAACCAGGAGACAAAGTAATCCTACTTGGTGGAAGAACTGGTAGAGATGGTTGTGGAGGTGCAACAGGTTCATCTAAAGCACATAATAGTGAGTCATTAACAAGTTGTGGTGCAGAGGTACAAAAAGGAAATGCACCAGAAGAAAGAAAGATTCAAAGATTATTTAGAGATCCAGAAGTAACCAAATTAATTAAACGTTGTAATGACTTTGGTGCTGGTGGTGTATCAGTCGCTATTGGAGAATTAGCAGATGGATTAGAAATAAATTTGGATAAAGTACCTAAAAAATATGAAGGATTAGATGGTACAGAACTTGCCATTTCAGAATCACAAGAAAGAATGGCAGTGGTTGTTGCAGATAAAGATGTAGAAAACTTTATTCATTTAGCAGAAAAAGAAAATATTGAAGCAACTGTTGTAGCCAAGGTTGTAGAAGAACCAAGAGTAAAAATGTATTGGAGAAATAAAGTCATCGTTGACCTTTCAAGAGAATTCTTAAATACAAATGGTGATGTAAAAAATGCTAATGCAAAAATCACAAAACCGTTAGATGCAGAAAACTATTTCGCAAGTACGGAAGTAAGTGATATCGAGAAAACATGGAAAGAAACGATTACAGATTTAAATTGTTGTTCACAAAGAGGATTAGTAGAAAGATTTGATAGTACAATCGGAGCAAATACAGTTATTATGCCATTTGGTGGAAAATGTCAATTAACACCAGCAGAAGGAATGGTAGCAAGAATCCCAACATTAGAAGGATATACAGATGCAGGAACAATCATGACTTATGGATATAACCCATATATTGCAAGTTGGAGTCCATTCCATGGAGCAGTATATGCAATCGTAGAATCTGTTGCAAAATATGTAGCACTTGGTGGAGATTACAAAAAAGCATATTTAACATTACAAGAGTACTTTGAAAAATTAAGAAATGAGCCAGAAAGATGGGGAAAACCATTAGCAGCATTACTTGGAGCATACTATGTGCAAGAACAATTACAAATAGCAGCCATTGGTGGAAAAGATAGTATGTCAGGTTCATATAATGAGCTAGATGTACCACCAACATTAGTATCTTTCTGTATTGGTGATGTAGACACAACAAAAGTGGTTTCAAATGAATTCAAGAAAGCAAATTCAAAAGTATATGTATTAAAAACAAAAATGGGAAAAGAAAATATCATTGATTTTGATGATTTAAAAGAAAACTTTGAATTGGTACATAAATTGATTAATGATGGAAAAGTATTATCATCAAGCACAATCAAAAATGGTGGAATTGCAGATGTTATCACAAAGAGTTGTATCGGAAATAAGATTGGATTTAAGTTTAGTAATACAGATGATTTATTTACACCACTATATGGTTCATTTGTTTTAGAAGCAGCAGAAGATATAGATAATGCAAAATTAGAATTATTAGGAACGACAACAAGTGAGAAAACAATTGTTGTAAATGAAAATGTTGTATTAGACTTAGAAGAATTAATCAAACTTTGGGAAGAACCATTAGAAAAAGTATTCCCAACAAGAATAGAACAAAAAGGTGAAGCAAGAAATATCTTAAGTCAAAAAACACCTACAATTACAAGAAAATTACCAATTACAAGACCTCATGTCTTTATACCAGTATTCCCAGGAACAAACTGTGAATATGATTCAGCAAAAGCATTTGAAGATGCAGGTGCAAAAGTTAGTACAGTGGTATTTAAGAACTTAAAACCACAAGATATACAAGATTCTATTGAGTTATTTGCAAAAGAAATTGAAAAAGCACAAATCATCATGTTCCCAGGAGGATTTAGTGCCGGAGACGAACCAGATGGTTCAGGAAAATTCATCAGTAGTATCTTTAGAAATCCAAAACTAAAAGATTTAATCCATAAACATCTATATGAAAAAGATGGATTAATGTTAGGAATTTGTAATGGATTCCAAGCATTAGTAAAATTAGGATTATTACCATATGGAGAAATTAGAGAAATGGATGACACAATGCCAACTTTAACATTTAATACCATTTCAAGACACCAATCAAAAATGGTAAATACAAAAGTGGTATCAAAAATGTCACCATGGTTTAGTGAAGTAGAACTAGGGGAAGAATTTACAGTTCCAATTTCACATGGAGAAGGTAGATTTATCGTTTCAAAAGAATTAGAAGAAGAACTAATTGCTAATGGACAAATTGCTACACAATATGTTGATTTTGATGGAAACGCAACATATGACATTGACTTTAACCCAAATGGTTCAATAGATGCAATCGAAGGTATTACTAGCCCAGATGGTAGAATCTTAGGTAAGATGGGACATTCAGAAAGATGTTATAGAGATATCTTGAAAAATATGCCAGGTAAGAAAGATCAAAAAATCTTTGAAGCAGGGGTTAACTATTATAGATAAAAAGAAAAAATCAAAAGTAATGAGATTTTCATTACTTTTGGTTAGCTAAAAACAGCGATGCATAAAATGTCCAAAAGGAAACGTCCCCAATTGGACAAAAATAAATAAAAAAGGAATGAGTAAAGAAATGGAAAACAATAATATATATAAAACGCCACTTTCTGGTAGATATGCCAGTCCAGAAATGAATAGAATATGGTCAAATAATGAAAAATATTCAACATGGAGAAAATTATGGGTTGCATTAGCAGAAACAGAAAAAGAATTAGGAATTGATATAACAGATGAACAAATTGAAGAAATGAAGAAAAATGTAGATAATATTGATTATGATATTGTTGCCAAAAGAGAAAAAGAATGTCGACATGATGTTATGGCACATGTATATGAATTTGGATTAAAATGTCCAAAGGCAAAACCAATTATCCATTTAGGAGCAACTTCATGTTATGTAACAGATAATACAGATGTTATTTTAATGTCTAAAGCACTAAAATTAATCAAAGAAAAATTAATTATTGTTATCAAAAACTTAAAAGCATTTGCTTTAAAAAATAAAGATGTAACTTGTTTAGGTTATACACATTTCCAACCAGCACAATTAACAACTGTTGGAAAAAGAGCAACTTTATGGATGCAAGATTTATTAGAAGACTTAGAAGAATTAGAATTTGTTGAAAGCCATATGAAATTATTAGGTTGCAAAGGAACAACAGGAACACAAGAAAGCTTCATGAAATTATTTAAAGATGAAGATAAAGTAAGACAAATCGATAGAAAAATTGCTGAAAAAATGGGATTTGAAAAGGTATATAATGTATCAGGACAAACCTATACAAGAAAATTAGATTCAAGAGTTTTAAACTTACTAGCAGAAATTGCACAAAGCTGTTCTAAATTTGCAAATGATATGCGTTTATTACAACATGAAAAAGAATTAGAAGAGCCATTTGAAAAAGGACAAATTGGTTCATCAGCTATGGCATATAAAAGAAATCCTATGAGAAGTGAAAGAATCAATTCTTTGTCAAGACATGTGATGACATTGGCAATGGATCCAAGTATTACAGCTGCAACACAATGGTTAGAAAGAACATTAGATGACTCAGCAAATAAAAGAATTTGCGTACCAGAAAGCTTTTTAGCAGTAGACGCTATTTTAATTCTTTATGCCAATATTTCAAGTGATATTGTCGTATATAAAAATGTTATTAAAACAAATATGATGCAAGAATTACCATTTATGGGAACAGAGGAAATTTTAATGAATGCTGTTCTAAAAGGTGGAGATAGACAGGAATTACATGAAAAAATTAGAGTATATTCTATGGAGGCTGGAAAACAAGTAAAAGAATATGGAAAACCAAATGACTTAGTACAAAGAATTGCTGCAGATGAAACATTTGGATTGACAGAAGAAGAAATTTTACATATCTTAAATCCAGACCATTTATGCGGAAGAGCCGTTCATCAAGTAGAAGATTTTATGAATGAAAGAGTAAATCCAGTTTTAGAGAAATATAAAGATTTAGGGCAAGATGCTACAATAGAAGTAAATGTATAGAGAGGATATGAATTGTGATTAGGAATATAATATTTGATTTATCAGAAGTCATTATATCTGGATATCGTGGCATAGAAGAAGTAGTACTAGAAAGTAAATATGGAACTTTTAAAAATCAAAAATTATTAGAAAATGAAGCAGATTTAGATTCCATGAGAGAAAATGAAATTTTCTTAAACTTGTTAAGAGGAAAATTAACAGAGGAAGAATATTTGAATTATGTATTGAAAAATAAAAATTGGAATGTATCTGTAGAACAACTAAAGACAGTTATCCGTTCAAATTTAAATAAACCGATTCCAGGAACAATGGAAATCGTTAAACAACTAAAAGCAAAAGGAAACTATCAGTTGATATTATTATCAGACCATGCTAGAGAATGGATGGAATATATTGAAGAAAATAATAAAGATTTAAATATTTTTGACAAAAAGATATTTTCTTATGATATAGGAGCTGTCAAATCAGATAAGCAAACTTTTAAGACTGTACTAGAACAAGCAGGAATTATAGCAGATGAAACATTATTTATAGATGACTATGAAAAAAATGTAAAAAATGCAGAAGCAGTAGGAATTCATGGAATTGTATTTGAAAATGCAGACCAATTAAAGAAAACATTATCTTTTGAGTATAATCTAATACAGGGAAAGTTTTAGCAATACCCTAAAAAAGGTTCACAAGATTAATAGTCCAATGATAAAAGGGGATAATCATGGAGAATGAAAATAGAAAATATATTAAAGCCATATTATTTGGTATATCATTGTTACCATATGCTATTTTAATATATATGTGTATATGTTATGCTGTTGGGGGATATAGATCCCCTGATGGGGAAGAAATTATATATGGATTTCAAGCAATTGGAAATTTGCTTTACAATGTCTTTTTTATGTGGTTTATAACATTTGCTTCATTGCCTTATAGTTTGCCAATTGTTTTGATAATTTGTCTATGGATTGGTTACCAAATATATTATCTTATTACCTTTAAAAAAAGTAAAAGTAAAAGTGAAATTGAAAACGAATCTGACTCTGAAAATAAAAATACTGTTAAAAATACAAATTTTAGTAAATTATTATTCTATATGGCTATCATTGGTTGGTGTTTATGTTTTGCACAAGGTATACCTATATTTTTCTCGAATATCATGACTGGACAACGGAATATTAGGGTCATTAGAATTCACATTAAATTGGTATTTATCTGCATTTACAATTATCCCAATATTGCCAATTTCTTTAATATATATTGTTATTTATGTCATTTTGAATAAAAGAAAAACAATTCCAAGTGCATACATAGGGAAAACAAATATAAAAAATAAATGATAAGTTTTTTGAATAGCTTAAAAATTAAAAAGTATATTTTAGCGAAAATTTTGAATTTCTAAAAAAGGAGGAATTTTAGTAAATGAAAAAATGTCTATTACTAGGAAATGGTGGAAGAGAAGCTGTACTTGCTGAACAAATTGCAAAAGGATATGCGCTATATGCGATATTACCATATGCCAATCCATCAATTGTAGAGCAAGTGGAAAAATCAAATGGAAAATATATCATAGGAGATCCATTTGATAAAGAACTTGTAGAAAAATTTGTAAAAGAAGAAGGAATTCAAGCAGCAGTCGTTAGTCAAGATAATTTGCTACAAGAAGGATTAATTGATTTAGCAAGAAAGCTTGGACTACAAACCTTTGGACCAACATCAAAAGGTGCAAAAGTAGAATGGAGTAAAACTTATGCTTTAGATATTGTAAAACAATTAGCACCTGAAATGGTTATTCGAAATGAAAGTGTTACAACCATTGAAGAATTAGATGACGTTATGAAAAACTATAATGATGATAGCTTTGTTGTAAAACCAGAAGGATTAACAGGAGGAAAAGGTGTTAAAGTAGGTGGTATCCATTTTAAAGGAAAACAAGAAGGATATGATTATGCAAAATCTTGTTTAGAATCTGATGGAAGTGTTATTGTACAAGATAAAGTAGAAGGTAGAGAATTTACTGTTATGGCATTAACAGATGGTGAAAATATTGTTGTAACACCAATTACCTTTGATTATCCATATCGTTTTGATGAAGATAAAGGACCAGGAACTGGTGGAATGGGTTGCCTTAGCTTTGAAAATGGATTATTACCTTTCTTAGAGCAAAAAGATGTAGATGTATGCAGTAAATTGATAAAAGACACGATTCAATATGTTAATAAAGATAGTTTAGAATTTACAGGTGTTATCTATGGTGGATTTTTTAAATGTAAGGATGGTATTAAATTTATTGAATTTAATGCAAGATTTGGAGATCCAGAAGCATTAAATGTATTAAACTCTTTAGAAACACCATTTACAGAAGTATTAGAAAATATATTTAACAAAAAATTAAGTACAGAAAATTGTAAATTCAAAAAGAATTATACATTTACGATTTATGTAGTTAGTCCAGATTATGCAATACAAAAAAGTAAAGAACCATGTAAATTTACAGTTAATAAAAAAGCGATTGAAGAAAGTGGTGCTAAAATATATTTTGCAAGTACAAAACCAGTAGAAGGAAATACCTATGAGGCTGTAGGAACTTCAAGATTATTTGGTATAACAACAATGGGAAATACATTAGAAGAGGCAAAAGAAAAAGCATATAAAGCACTAGAAGGAAATATTAGTGATAATTTAGATTATAGAAAAGATATTGGAGAAATTTACGAACATTAAAATAATGAACTTTAGGGATTTTCCCTAAAGTTCACCTGTTTCAAATTTCTTGATTACATTAACTAATTGAATTTTTTCAGCAGCTTGTACTTTACTTGCTAACGTTTCAGGGGTATCTGTTTCTAGAACATCAACAACAGTTTGACTAATGATATTACCTTTGTCATATTCGTTATTGATATAATGGACAGTTACACCACTTTGTTTTTCTTTAGCATCGATAACAGCCTTATGAACATGCATACCATGCATTCCTTTACCACCATATTTAGGAAGTAAAGATGGATGAGTATTAATGATTGTATAGTTAGAAAGTAATTTATCACTAATTAATTTTAAATAACCTGCTAAAACAATTAAGTTAATGTCATAATGAGATAAAACTTCATATAACTCATTATCAATATCTTGATAATTCTTATTTTTAATCACGTAAGTAGGAATATTTGCTTTTTTGGCTCTTTCTAATGCAAAAGCATTTGGATTGTTAGAAACCACTAATACAATTTGAGAATGTAATACTTTGTTATCAATAGCATCAATAATAGATTGTAGTGTAGAGCCATTACCAGAAGCAAAAACAACTAAATTATACATAAAAACAACTCCTTATATAAATTTGTAGATTTGATTGCATTGTAGCAAAAACACGAGCAAAAGTCAAATATAAGGAAAAAAATGACAAAGACAAAAAAAGATTTTTTTGATATAATAAATTTATCATATAAACAAAAATAGAAAGAGAGTAGTGAAAATGTTTGGAGAAAAAATAAAAGAAGAATGTGGAATTTATGGAATTTATGGAATCAAAAATAACGAGGATGTAGTAACGCCTGTATGTGTTGGTCTATCAGGGCTTCAACATAGAGGAGAAGAAAGCTGTGGAATTGCAGTAAATGAAGATGGTGTTATTCATTTTCATAAAGATTTAGGTTTAGTATCTGATGTATTTACAAAACATGTTCAGAATTCATTACCAACAGGTAAAATGGCAATAGGACATGTTAGATATTCAACAACTGGAGAAAGTAGGAAAGAAAATGCGCAACCAATGGTTGTAAGACATAAAAAAGGAAACTTGGCAATTGTTCACAATGGAAATATTACAAATGCATTAGAATTAAAAAGAGAATTAGAAGATGAAGGTGCAATCTTTACAACAACGAGTGATACAGAAGTTATCTGTCATATTATTGTAAGAGAAAGAATTAAAACCAATTCAATTGAAGAAGCTGTAAAAAATACAATGAAAATTTTAAAAGGTGCATATTCTTTACTAATTTTATCATCTCAAAAAATGATTGCTGTAAGAGATCCACAAGGATTTAGACCATTATGCATGGGGCATTTAGGCGAAGATATTGTATTTGCTTCAGAAAGTTGTGCATTAGATATTACTGGTGCAAAATTTGAAAGAGATATTGAACCAGGAGAAATTGTGGTAGTTACAGATAATCAAGTGAAAAGTGAAAAATATATGCCAAATGAAAGAAAAGGAATGTGTATTTTTGAATATATCTATTTTGCAAGACCAGATTCTATTATAGATGGTATCAATGTACATATATTTAGAGAAAATGCTGGAAGATATTTGGCAAAGCAAGCTCCAGTAGATGCAGATATTGTAGCAGGTGTTCCAGATTCTGGATTAGATGCAGCTTTAGGATATTCGAAAGAATCAAAAATTCCATATGATATGGTATTTACAAAGAGTAAATATATTGGAAGAACCTTTATCCAAAATGCACAAAGTAAAAGAAAAGATTTAGTGGCATTGAAATTAAATCCACTAAAAGAAACGGTAAAAGGAAAGAAAATTGTTTTAGTAGATGATTCTATTGTAAGAGGAACAACCATCACAAGAATTATCAGAACATTAAAAGAAGCTGGGGCAAAAGAGGTACATATCAGAGTAGCATCACCAGCCTTTGTAGGTGTATGTTATTTTGGTACAGATGTAGACAAAAAAGAGGCTTTAATTGCTAATAGAATGACAAAAGAAGAAATTCAAAAAGAAATTGGAGCAGATTCTTTAGAATATCTAAGTATGGATAGCTTAAAAGAAATTGCAAAAGATTGTAAGATAAATGATTTCTGTTATGGATGTTTTACAGGAACATATCCAATTGAAGTTCCAGAAACTCTTGAAAAAGATCGTTTTGAAAAAATTAAATTTTAAGAATAAACAACAATAAAATCCCACTAGAAATGATATTCTAATGGGATTTGTTTTTATATTTATTCATATTTTTTACCTGTTAACATTTCATAAGCTTCCATATATCTTTGTCTTGTTGTCATAATGACATCTTCTGGAATTGGTGTATCACCTTCAGGATTATATCCACTAGATTTTATCCAATCACGAAGATATTGTTTATCAAAACTTTTTGGGCTTGTTCCAACTTGGTAGTCTTTTGCAACCCAGAATCTACTAGAATCAGGAGTTAATACTTCATCTCCAAGAACTAGTTCACCATTTTCATCAAGTCCGAATTCAAATTTTGTATCAGCAATAATCACACCTTTTGTTGCAGCATATTCAGAACATTTTGTATATACTTCAATTGTTTTTTCTCTTAATTTATTTGCTAAATCTGTTCCGATTAAATTACAAACTTCTTCAAAAGAAATATTTTCATCATGTCCTTCTTGTGCTTTTGTAGTAGGTGTGAAGATTGGCTCAGGTAATTTTTGAGCTTCTTGTAATCCTTCAGGAAGTTTAATACCACATACAGTTCCATCGTTTAAATAACTTTTCCAACCAGAACCTGTAATATATCCTCTTACAATACATTCTACTGGTATCATTTTTAATTTTTTAACTAACATACTTCTTCCTTCAAATTCAGGTGTTTGGAATTCTTCAGGAAAATCTTTTAATTCTGTTGAGATAACATGATTTGGTACAATATCTTTTGTATAATCAAACCAGAATTTTGAGATTTGGTTTAATATTTTTCCTTTATCAGGAATTAAATTTGGTAAGATATAATCAAATGCAGAAATTCTGTCAGATACAACAAGTAATAATTTGTCATCATCTACTTCATAAATTTCACGAACTTTACCACTACTAATTTTTTTCATTGTTTTCACATTCCTTTCAATTTTTATTGCTTTTTTCAAAATGTCCAAAAGGAAACGTCCCCAATTGGACAAATTTGATTATTTATTCATATTTTCTAAATAATTTGCATATCCCATTTCTTGAAGTTTTTCATCTTTTTTAGAAACAGCATCTTTTAAAGAATTTTTATAACCTGCTAATTTTTCTTTAATGCTTTCATTTCCAACAGCTAAGATAGAAGTTGCTAAGATTCCGGCATTTTTGGCACCATTGATGGCAACTGTTGCAACTGGAATTCCTGAAGGCATTTGGACAATTGAATATAAAGAATCAACGCCTCCTAATGTTTTTGTATGAATTGGAATACCAATGACTGGAACAGTAGGTAACATAGCTGCAAATACACCAGGTAAATGTGCAGCACCTCCAGCACCAGCGATGACAACTTTTACACCATTTTCTTTTAAGCTATTAGCATATTCCATAGCTTTTTCAGGTGTTCTGTGTACAGAAAGAATTTTCATTTCATAAGAAATTCCCATATCTTCTAAAAATTTAGCTGCATCTTTCATAATAGATAAATCAGAATCACTTCCCATAATAATGGCAACATCAAAATTTTTCATTTTTTCCTCCTTATAAATAATGATCTTTTAATTTTAATTTATTTTATATATTAAGATGTTCTTCGACTACCAAGCTGACTAATAACATCTCTAGAAGCCTTATTGGCAGTAGAAAAAATCTTATTAATAAAATCTGAATTAATAGTATCTGTATAGGCATACCCTTGAATAACTGAAGAAAAGAAAGCATCTCCAGCTCCTGAAGAATCAATTACTTTTGCAATGACTTCAGGCTCTTTATCAATCGTTTTTAATTCATTGTTTTCTTTAAAGATAAAGGTAGCACCTTTTTTTCCTTTTGTAACAACTAACAAATCTAGATCAAGTAAATTAAAAAATTCAAATTCATTTTGAATTTGTAAACGTTCAAACAATAAAGGTTTAACGGTTTTATTTAATTGAATTAAATTTGCAGTTTTAAAAAACATCGTTAAATATTGTTTTGTAAAATGTTCAATGAAACGAACATGTCCGATATCTAAGCAAACTTTTTTCTTTTGAAGATTTGAAAGAAAATCAAAATTAATGGTTTCGAATTTGTCTAACAAAACATAAATATCATTTTCCAACATATCTTTTGGTAATTCTATTGGAAGATTGTCTCTGAAAAATAAAGTGCGTTTGTTCGTAATTGGTGAGTACCAACTATGAATAATACTGTTATCTCCTAATTCGCTTTGATTTGGGATGATAATATTCATGATAGAAGTTGAAATATCATCACGGCGAACAAGGTCTGTATTTACATTACCTGCTTTTAAAGAAGAAAGGGCAATATCACCTTCTTTGTCTTTACCACAAGTACCAACTGCATAACAAGTTTCACCTAGATAGGATAAGTTATACAATGTATTCCAGTTACTACCACCACCATCTTGTTTGATTAATTCTAAATCTCCATTATAGATATTATCTAATATAATATCTCCATGAGATATAAATACTTTAGACATAATCCATTCCTCCCATGGAAATTATATTATAAAAAAGCAAAATATACAAGTATTTCTGGGATAAAACAGGAAAATATTCCAAGAATTTACATAATTTTGAAATAAAACTGTAAAAATGGCATATATGTACAAATTTCAAGATTTATGGTATAATTTTAATAGTTGTGAATTTGAAAATATAGGAAAAGGGAGAAGATTATGAAAATCAAGAATACGATAAAAGAATTTCAAGGAAGAGTAGTTGATAAAACGAAGCAATTTAAAAGACAATTGGAATTAAAAAGATTGGAAAAGTATGCAAATGAAATAGATATGGTATTAACTATATATAATAAAAAAAGTTGTGATGAAACCATGATGGTTAAAGGTCTTAGAAGATCATCAGGAGAAACTACTGTTAGAAAGACACATCAAGAAGATGTAGAAAAAATTACTAAAGAGATTGCTAAAAAACTAGGACTAAATGAACAAATTGTAGGAATTATGGCAAAACATCATGATATTGGACATACCTTTTTAGGACATAGTGGGGAATGGTGGATATCTAATATTCAAGAAGATGATGGATTAGGAAATGTATGCCATAATGCAGTAGGGGCAAGAGAACTTGTTTATACAGAGCATATATATGAACAAATTATAGAGAAAATAAAAGTACATAATCCAGAAGTTGGTCCGAAAGAATTAGGAAAAATAAAAGACGCTTTATGGCTTATTATGGATGGTATCAATACACATAATGGAGAGACTCCCGAAAAAGAATATATACCAGATATCAGAAAAGAAGAAAAAGACTTTGAATTAGAAATGTTAAAATGTTATGGGATAAAAGGATATGATAGAACGATTAAACCAGCAACAGCAGAAGCATGTTTAATGAGATTAGCAGATCAAATTTCATATATTCCTTTAGATATGGTGGATGGACTAAGAGAAGGATTGGTAAGAGATAAAGATGGAAATATTGTAGATACATTAGATGAAGATTATATTCAAATATTAACGGCTTTAGGAATTGACAAAGTAGAAATAGATGTGGCAAATAAAGAAAAATCATATTTAAAAATAGCAGAAAGATTGAAAGAAATTTTTGTAAATGATGTTATAGCCAATAGTACAAAAGGAAAAATTACTATGTCTCCAGAGATAATGACATTGATGAATGAATTAAGAAATTTAAATAATCAAAAAGCAGTTAATCATGTTATCTTAAAAGAAGATCAAGAAACTTATCCACCAGCAATTCGTAAGTTAAGAGATAAGTATTCAAAAATATTCATGGAGGAATATTTAGAGGATGTTATCGAACAAGAAAATGATGGAAAGTCTGAAACTATTGATACTCTAAAAAAAGAGAGAGAGAGTCACAGTCTACTGAAAAAAACAATGCTATCTTCAAACGGAGCGGTAAAAGCAGAAACAGCAGATGAATCAGGAAAAAGCGAACAATTTGGAGCATATAGCGAAAATGATAAAAGATTTATAAGATATGTACTAAAATCAGATGCAAGAGATTTACAATTCACAAGAAGAAGTGCTAAAATGGCATTAAAAGAATCAATTGCAGAAGAATTGGATATTGCTAGAGATCATGCATTAAACCAAAAAGTATATCATGATAAAGAAGAATTAGGTTTAGATTACACAAATAAAAATGCAAGGATAAAATCTTATATAGCTTATTATATACGACAACTAAATAATGGAAATATGATAGGATATAATGAAGAAAATAGAAGATCAGAAATAGAAACAATATACAAAGCTGTACTTACAGGAAAATTACCTGAATATTATGAAGATAAGAGAATAAGAGTTGCAAAATTGATGGCTGATAAATATATTGCTTCATTAAATGATTCTGAGTTTATACAATTATTAGAAGAAGAAAAATTAGTTTCACAAGACCAAGTAGAATCTTTAACTAGAAAGTATAAAGATATAGAAGATTTACAAGATGAAGTATATATACAAAGTAACTGGAAAACTGTATCACAAGCACAAAAAGACCATACAACTGTACAAGGAGAGGTAAAATAGTAGATATTTATGAATATTTTAATAACCATTAATAAAAAATATGTAAAACAAGTAAATATATTATTAAATTCTATTCAGTATTCTAATACAGAAGAAAGTTTTGATGTATACGTGTTACATAGAGATTTAGAAGAAAAAGATTTAGAAATAATGAATAATAACTTGGATTTAAAACGATTTGAAATTCATTTAATTCATATACCAGAAAAGGAAATTCATAAATTTCCTGTATATGAAAAACGATATCCTGTAGAAGTGTATTTTAGAATTTTTGCGAGTAATTATTTACCACAAGATTTAGATAGAATTCTTTATTTAGATGCAGATACGATTGTGATAAATCCATTAAAAGAATTATATGAAACAGACTTTGAAGAAAATTATTATATTGCAGCAACACATGTCAAAAAAGTATTACATAAATTGAATGAAATTCGATTAAATATAAAAGAAGATGAGCCATATATTAATACAGGTGTTCTGTTAATAAATTTAAAAGCTTTAAGAACCATTCATATAGAAAAGGAAGTAAAAGAATTTATAGAGAAGAATGAAAAGAAACTATTATTACCAGACCAAGATATACTTGTATCGATATTGGGGAATAAAATTAAATTAGTGGATAGTTTAAAATATAACTTAGGGGAAAGAACATTAAATACATATAATATCAATCATCCAAAAAATCAAATCGGATTACGATGGATTTGTAGAAACACAGTTATTATCCATTATTTTGGTAGAAACAAACCATGGAATAAGCAATATATAGGAAGACTAGATTGTTTTTATCATAAAATAGAAAAAATAATACGAAAACATGCAAAAGAAAAGGTACTCATATTATCTTGTGGAACAGGAGGAGGACATAACTCGGCAGCAAAAGCGATTCAAGAAGATTTAATAGATAAAGGAATTGAAACAGACTTTATCGAATACTTAGATATTGTCAATCAAAGAGTTAGAAATAATGTAAATAAATTATATATTCATTCTACAAGAGAAAACGGAAAAGTATTTAAAGTAGTATATAAATTAGGTGAAATTTATCAAAAAACCAATTTAAAATCACCAGTATATGCTTTGAATTTTTTAAATAAGAAAAGATTGTATAAATACATTATAGATAATAATTATCAATATATCATCACAACACATTTATTTGCTGCACAATCTTTAACAGCTATTAAAAAAGAACATCCTATAAAATTTATGGCAGTAGCAACAGATTATGTATGTATTCCATTTTGGGAAGAAACAAATCCAGATTATTTTGTGATACCAAGTGAAGAATTAAAAGAAGATTTTGAAAATAAAGGAATACCAGAAAAGAAATTATTACCTTTTGGAATTCCAACAGCAAAAGCATATAGAGAAATGTATGATAAAAATGAATTTAAAGAAAAATTAAAGTTTGATGTAAATAAAAAATATGTGTTAATTTTAACAGGCAGTATGGGATTTGGAAATATAACAGATATGATTAAAAAATTACATGAAGATATGAAACAGGTAAATTTTATAGTTTCTTGTGGGCATAATGAAGATTTATTTAACACATTGAAAGAAGAATATAAAAATACTAAAAATGTAATCATACTACCATATACAGATAAAATTAGTTATTATATGAAAGCAAGTGATATTATCCTTAGCAAACCAGGAGGATTAACAACAACAGAGATTGCAACATTACGAAAGCCTTTTATTCATACAATGCCAATACCAGGTTGTGAAAACTATAATGCAAATTTTTTTGATAAAAGAAAAATGGCAATCAAATGTGATACAATTGAAGAGGTAGTAGAAAGCACAAAAAAATTAATAAAAGATCAAACATTACAAAATCAGATGATTCAAAATCAAGAAACGTATATTAGAAAAGATACATGTGATAAAATAGCAGATATTGTCATAAAAGAAATGCAGAAAAAATAGAGGAGTTCTTTAAAGAAGTATCGAAAAAAGGAATGGGATGAAAATGAAGGGTGTTATAGAAAACATAGAAAGTATAGAAGAATTAGAAAATTTAGAACAAAACGAGAATGCAAATATAATAGATTTATGGACTCCTTGTGAATTTCATATTGATGAAAATTATGAATATGTACCTAAAAAAGATTCTATATTTTCTATATGTTCTGACTTTATATATTATGGTATTGCCTATCCAATATTAAAAGTCCTTATGAAAATTATTTATGATTTTAAAATCGAGGGACAAGAAAATATAGAAAATTTAGAACAGGGTGCTATTAGTGTATCAAATCATGTACTATTTTTGGATTGTGCAATGATTGGTTTAGCCTTTAAAGATAAAAAAATCTGTTATACAACACAAGAGGAAAGTTTTAAAATTCCTTTTGTTAGAAAGTTAATAAAATTATTAAGAGCAATTCCAATACCAAAAAGTATAGAAAACAAAAAGTATTTTATAAAAGCAATTGAGAATTTATTAAAAGAAAAAAATATTGTACATATTTATCCAGAAGCATCATTATGGCCATATTGTCAAAAAATACGAAATTTTAAAAATGGTGCATTTGATATGGCAGTTAGAAATCAAGCTCCTGTTGTTCCTTGTGTATTTATTTTCAGAGAACCAACTGGAATTAGGAAAGTATTTAAAAGAAAAAAAGATGTGACATTAAAAATATTAAAACCGGTTTATTCTGATAGCGATAAATATATAAGACAACAAATAGAAGAATTAAAAGAAGAGGTTGTGGCTAAAATGAAAGAGGCTATTTAAAAAATGATATAAAATATGAAAAATGGAGGAATAGAAATGGAAAGAAAAGATGCAATGCAATTATTGAAAAAATATAATAAGGAGGAATTCCATTTAAGACATGCGTTAACAGTAGAAAGTGTTATGAGATATTTTGCAAGAGAAAATGGATATGATGAAGAGTTTTGGGGAATCGCAGGATTATTACATGATGTTGACTTTGAAAAATATCCAGAAGAGCATTGTAAAAAAGCACCAGAATTACTAAAAGAAATCAATGCAAGTGAAGAATTAGTACATGCGATTTGTAGTCATGGATATGGTATTTGTTCAGATGTAAAACCAGAACATGAAATGGAAAAAATCTTATTTGCAACAGA
>CALXKD010000012.1 GCA_944388795.1 uncultured Clostridia bacterium | reverse complement strand
ATTCACTTGTATATTTAGACATAAAATGAACCCTCCTTATTAAACTTAATTTTGTCTAATAATTTGGGTTCACTTCAAAAACTTAGGACTTATAATCTTTTTTTTACATCAAATCGATAAATCGCAACTAGTGCAGAAACCAATTCGATTATTGTGGAAACTAAACCGACATAAGCGAGAACTTTAATATTATAAATAATATATAAAGAACAAGAAATTACCTCAATGATTCTAGTAATCTTTAAGTTGTCTTGCCATAGACTACAACTATATAATACACAAGCGATACAAGGCAATAAGCTAATGGGACCCACATAAGAAAATAAAGATAAAATAATCATAATGCAAATGATAAAAATTAGATAGTAAATAGGAATCTTTTTACCAGTATCATTTCTAAATAATATGTTTCTTATCATACATGCAATATTTATTAGACAACCACTATATGCTTGTAAACACAAATATTGTGCTGCAAAGAAAACACTAGAGCCAATTTGATATTTTAATAAAGCTTGTTTTTCATTTTTTTGAAAACTCAAAATTAAGATAAGTAAAGCAATGCCACCTAGAATTTGAGCAAATATAAACATAGGGAAATCCTCCTATTTAATAAATATAATACAGTATATACGAAAAACATGAGATGGGCAATAAATGTTAGTTAAGAATTCACCAAAAAATAACATAAATTACTTGTAAAAAACCATATATTGGTGTAAAATACTCATGTATTGCAAATATACTAGGAGGAAGAAAAAACATGAGATTTGTAACAGATGAAAAATCAAAAGAGGAATATAAAAAATTTTTAGAAGGACATGAAAGATGTAATTTTCAACAATCATTAGAATGGGCAGAAGTAAAAAAGCCAAATTGGAAACCAGAAGTGATTTTAGCTGAAGATGAAAATAAGAATATTATTGGCTCTTTATGTGTATGGGTAAGAAAAATGCCAATATTTGGAAATATGATGTACTCATCAAGAGGACCAGTTTGCGATATTCATGATGAAAATGTCATGAAGCAATTAACAGATGGGGCAAAAGAATTGGCTAAAAAATATAATGCTTTTGTGTTAAGAATAGAGCCAGATATTGTAAGTGATGATCAAGAGTTTAGAAAAGTGGTTACAGATTTAGGATATAAAATCAAAGATGATGCCAAAGACTTTAAAGATGAAATACAACCAAGATATGTATTTCGTTTAGATATAAAAGGGAAAACAGAAGAAGAGATTATGGCAGGATTTCATCAAAAATGGAGATATAATATTCGATTAGCAGGAAGAAAAGGTGTTACAGTAAAAGATGGAACAAAAGAAGATTTAAAAGATTTCCACAGAATTATGGTGGAAACAGGGGAAAGAGATGGTTTTATTATTAGACCATTGGAATATTTTGAAAAAATGTATGATTGCCTAGGACCAGAACATATGAAGGTTCTAATGGCATATTATGATGGAGAACCAATATCAGGTGTTATTCCAATTTTCTATGGAAATAAAACATGGTATTTATATGGTGCAAGTAGCAATAAACATAGGAATTTAATGCCAAACTATTTATTACAATGGGAAATGATAAAAATGGCGATTGCAAGACATGATGATATCTATGATTTTAGAGGTGTATCAGGTGTCGTAGATGAAAGCCATCCACAATATGGATTATATAGATTTAAAAAAGGATTTGGAGCTACATTTACAGAATTTATAGGAGAGGTATATTATCCTTTTAAACCATTACGATATAAATTATATAAATTTTCAGAAAAAACTTTCAGAACATTAAGACAATTAAAAAGAAAAAGTTTAAATCAAAAATAACTAAGAAAGGAAAGAAATGAAAGCTTTAGTTATAGAAAAAAAGGATTTAGTACATAATATAGAACAAATAAAAAAACATGCTGAAATAAATGGACCAGATGATAATGGCAGAAAAGTAAAAATTATTGCTGTTGTAAAAGGAAATGCATATGGCTTAGGATTAGTAGAATTTACAAAGTTGTTAATAGATAATGGTATTTCATTTTTTGCAGTTTCTACAATAGAAGAGGCATTACAACTAAGGAAAGCAGGTATCAAGCAAGATATTTTAATGTTATCCTCAACAGCAATTAAAGAAGATGTAAAGAAATTAGTAGATAATCATATTATTATCACAATTGGTTCAAAGGAAGATATACAAGTAGCCGAAGAAGTGGCAAAAGAGGAAAATAAAAAAATTAGAGCACATGTAAAAATAGATACAGGATTTGGTAGATATGGATTTATTTATTCAGATAGAGATTCTATGGTAGAGGCATTAAAAGAAATTAAAAATATAGATATAGAAGGTACATTTTCACACTTTTCTGTTAGCTTTTTTGATGACAAATATACCAAATTGCAATTTGATAGATTTATTGATGTTATTGAAGTATTGAAAATGAATGATATAAAAACAGGAATGCTTCATATATGTAATTCATCAGCCTTTATCAAATTTCCGCAGATGCATTTAAATGCAGTAAGAGTTGGTTCTGCTTTTTTAGGAAGAATTGCATTTAAGAATAATTTAGGATTAAAAAGAATTGCACATTTAGAAGCAGAGGTTTCAGAGATAAAAGAATTACCGAAAGGTTTTAATATTGGATATTCTAATGCATATACAACAAATAGAAAAACAAAAGTAGCACTTATACCAACAGGATATATGGATGGTATTAATTTAGAAACAGGAAGAGATATGTTTCGTTGGGTGGACAAACTAAGATATATAGTAAGAGATATAAAAGATTTTTTAAAAAATCAAAATATGTATGTGAAAATTGGTGATAATACGTGTAAGGTATTAGGAAGAATTGGAACTTATCATGTCGTTTGTGATATAACTGGTAAAGATGTTAAAGTAGGGGAAAAAGCAATTTTTCAGATAAATCCAAAATATGTGGATTCTAGTATTAGAAGGGAGTACAGATAATGGCTCAAGAAGATAAAAAGAATAATATTGAAGAAAAGCAAGAAGATTATAAGGATATTAAAGGAATGGGCTTTTTTAAGAAAGTCAAATATTCTATTTGTAACATAGAAAAATATCCAGAAATGGCAACAGAAGGTATAGGAAAAGCATTGACCTATATTGCAAAATTAGTAGTCATATTGGCAATTGTATTAAGTATATGGACTTTATATCAAACTTATCAAATGATAAGAGAAGGCACAACTTATCTTGAAAATCAATTTCCTGATTTCTCATATAGTGATGGAACTTTAACAGTCAATTCAGAGGATATAATAACAATTGATAATGAACAGTTTGGAAGAATTATTGTAGATACTAGTACAGATTCAGAAGAAACTATTAATCAATATTTAAATTCAATTAATGAATATGGTGCAGGTGCTTTAATTCTAAAAAATCGAGTTGTCTTAAAGAATATTACTATGGTAGGAGAAATTTCGTATAATTATAAAGAATCATTAGATAGTATTAATTTGACAGCCTTTAATAAACAAGATGTCGTAAATTATGTAAATGATGGACAGATAAATAGTTTATATTTTAGTATATTTATTACCTTATTTATCTATGGCTTCTCAATGTACTTTATCAATACCTTGTGGTATGCAATTATTATTAGTATTGTAGGATATTTTACAATGTGGGTGTTAAAAATGAGAATGAGATATGTTGCAGTGTTTAATATGACAATATATGCTCTTACACTTTCAACTATATTAAATATCATATATTTGATAGTGAATATTGTGTTTAATTTTACGATAGAATATTTCAGTATTATGTATGTAACAGTGGCAACGATTTATTTATTAGCAGCAATATTTATTATAAAATCAGATTTAATAAAGAAGCAAGCAGAAGTTATGAAAATTGTAGAAGCACAACAAATTGTGAGAAAAGAGCTTGAACAAAAAGAAAAGGAAAAAGAAGAGGAAGAAAAGCAAAATACAGAAGACAAAAAAGAAGAAAAACCAAAAGAGAAGAAGAAAAAAGAAGAGAAGCATAAAGGTAATTTGAATCAAGAAGAACCGGGACAATCTAATGCATAAAGGGGAAGAAAGGAAGAAAAATGAATAAGAACAAGAAAAATAATAAAGATAAAGATAAAAATCAAAAAGAACAAAATAGAAAATTACTTTTATCACTTGTGGGACTAATGGTACTGATTGCTATATTGATTGTGGGAATTGTCATATATAATACAAAGAGTGTTAAAGAAGAGGAAAATACATTAGCATATACAGACTTGATTAAAGAAATTTCTTATGGAAATATAGAAAAAGTAGAGCTTACTACAGGAAGTAAAAATGCAAAAGTAAATCTTAGAAATGAAGAGGAGGAAAAGACGGCATTAATTCCAGATACAGAAGCATTTATTACATTAATTCAAGAAAAAGTTGCAGAAGGTAATGAAATAGAATTAATCCAAAAACCACAAAGTTTTATAGCACAACTTCCAAGTACATTATTTTCTATACTTCCAACATTGATCATGGTAGCACTATTTATTATGATATTTAAAATGCAAGGATTAGGAGAAAAAGGAAAAGTATATGATGAAACAGAAAGAAAAACAAAAGTAAGATTTGATGATGTCGCAGGACTAGAAGAAGAAAAAGAAGAATTAATTGAAATTGTTGACTTTTTAAAAAGACCAGAAAAATATACAAGAATGGGAGCAAGAGTACCTAAAGGTGTCCTTCTATATGGTAAACCAGGAACGGGAAAAACCTTAATCGCAAAAGCTATTGCAGGTGAAGCGGATGTACCCTTTATATCAATGAGTGGATCAGAATTTATTGAAATGTTTGCAGGATTAGGTGCTTCACGTGTTAGAAAATTATTTGAAAAAGCTAGAAAATTAGCACCATGTATTGTATTTATAGATGAAATTGATGCTATTGGTTCAAGAAGAAGCTCTAATAGTGGAGCAGAAACAGAAAATAATCAAACTTTAAATCAATTATTGGTAGAAATGGATGGTTTTGGTTCAGAAGAAACGATTATTGTCTTAGCGGCAACCAATAGACCAGAAATGTTGGATAAAGCATTATTAAGACCAGGAAGATTTGATAGACAAATCACCATTCCAACACCAGATTTAAAAGGTAGATTAGAGATATTAAAAATTCATAGTAAAGATAAAAAATTATCAGATGATGTTAATTTAGAAAGTATAGCAGAAGATACAGCAGGATTTACAGGTGCAGAGCTTGAAAATATCTTAAATGAAGCAGCAATTGTTGCAACAAAAGCTAAACATGAGGAAATCGAAAATGATGATATAGAAGAAGCTGTTAAAAAAGTAACTGTTGGACTAGAAAAACGTGAAAGAGTGATATCTGATAAAGATAAACGATTAACAGCATATCATGAAGCTGGACATGCTGTTGTTAGTAGATATTTACCAACACAAACCAATGTAAAAGAGGTATCTATTATCCCTAGAGGTGTTGCTGGTGGATATACTATGTATAAATCAAATGAGGATAAATACTATATCTCAAAAACAGAAATGCAGGAAAAATTAATTGCTCTTTTAGGAGGTAGGGCAGCTGAAAGATTAGTATTAGATGATATTTCTACAGGAGCAAGTAATGATATTGAGGTTGCTACACAAATTGCAAGGGATATGGTAACCAAATATGGTATGAGTGATACATTAGGACCAATTGATTTCCAAGGCAAAGAACCTTACGAAATGCAAATGTTTGGAGAAAATATTGGAGATAAAATTGGAGAAGAGGTAAAAACATTAATTGATACAGCATATAATGATGCGATTATTTTATTAAAAGAACATAGAGATAAACTAGATAAGATTGCGGAAACTTTACTACAAAAAGAAAAAATTAATGAACAAGAATTTAATCAAATTTTTGAGCAAGAATAATATAATATATGTAATAAATAAGAAACACCCCTCTTGGCAGAGCGCCTTGAGGGGTGTTAGGAGTTGATTTTAATATTTACACAAGAAAGTCTTTACAGAAATGCTCTAAAAAGAGAACAGCCTTATCCATGCTGGGAAAGTCAAAACCGGTTCCGATTTTCTTTCCGTTGCAAAGGATAGCGTATTCGCGGATAGTTTTCCAATGCTTTTCAATCGTATTACTTTTCTCAAAGGTAGCAATCAGACGTTTACCTTCATCAACAGTAATTGAGAAATGGCTACGACCAGTATCATTTGCAATCAGCTCTTCGATGTACAGTGCTAGTTCATGAAGTTTTTCGTTAGTAGGAAGAGTAATGATAGGAAAATTTACACAACCGCCAAGCTGCTTGGCTTTACTCAGGATATCGGACCGTTCAGATCTCTGTGAGCAGAGAAGATAACAGTTCTCATAAATCCGTGTTTCTGCGAAACTCCCTTCTGCAACAAGTTTTAAGTCATAATTCATGATGCAAACCTCCTTTTTATGCTCATAAATTTATATTGGTAAACATAAATATTTTAGCACGAAATGATTAATAAAGCAACAATTATTTTCCTAATTCACAAATGGCTTTTGCATATACTTTACAGGCAAATAGTAAATTATCAATAGAGATAAATTCATCTGTTTGATGACACATATCTTTTTGACCAGGAAGATTGGCACCAAAAGAAATACAATTATCAAAAGCTCTAGCATAAGTCGCGCCACCAATGGCAATGGGTTCTAGATAAGAATTAGCTTCTTCATTATATATATCACAAAGTGTTTTTACTAAGTAATTGTCTTTTGGAATATATAGTGCAGGCTTAGAGCCGACTTTTTTATATGTAATATTTTTATAATCAGACAAACACTCTAGAAATGTATTTTCTATATGTTCAATAGAGGTATGAATTGGAATTCTTAAATTAAATCCTATTTTTAAAATGTTATTTTCAAGACTAATTTTTCCAACATTTAAAGTTAATGTACCAGATTCATCTTTATCATTTATACCTAAGCGTTTACCATCATAATCTGTATAGATATATTTTGTAAAGAAATCAAATAATGCTAAAGAGATATCGTAGGTTTTAAATACCTCATCTAACACAATAATCAATCGAGAAATCGCATTAATACCTAAATCAGGATGAGCAGCGTGAGCACCAATACCGTGTGAGGTTAGTTTTACTTCTTCATCATTTATTTTATAAATGTCAATTTCAAAATCATATTTTTTTATAATTTGTTTTATATTTTTTATCAAAATCTCCATATGAAGGGTAGAATCAATTTTTAAAATAGTGCTACAAATTTTAGGAACAACATTAATAGCGTTATGGTTACAATCAATTTCTTGTATTGTAATGGGTGCATTTTGTGTAGAATAGTCCATTGAAAGATATGGTGTTAAAATAGATTTTTCAGCATAAATACAAGGAAAATCAGCATCTGGACTAAATCCGATTGTAGGAGATTCTTCATGTGCTTTATAATAATCAATACATTTCCAATCATTTTCTTCATTTAGTCCTAAAATTAATCGAACACGTTTATTTACTTTACAATAATCTAATACATATTTCATAGCATAAAGAGAAGCAATTACTGGTCCTTTATCATCAATAGCACCTCTACCATAAATTTTGTTATCAAAAATGCTAGCAGAAAAAGGGGGATATGTCCAATTATCACCACTAGGAACCACATCTAAATGTCCGATAATTCCTAACATTTCTTTACCCTCTCCAAATTCGATATATCCACAATAACCATCTATATTTTTAGTTCTAAAGCCTAATTGATTTCCTAAATCTAACATATATTCCAAAGCTTTATTGGCATTTTCTCCAAAAGGCATAAGTGGATTTTTAGATTCAGAATAGACACTTGGAATTTGTATTAATTCTTGAAGCTTTTGAATCATTTCATCTTTATTGGTTTTTATATAATCATTTAACATAAAAAACTCCTTTCTCATGATATAACCTGATTAAAGTCTTATTTAATACTTATTATTTACCATTGTTTTTAAGAACTGTCAATAAATAAAAAATAAAAAGGAAAATAGGTAGTAAAAAATATATATTTATGATATATTTATTAAAGATTTATAGATAAAGAGGTGTGTGATTTATGAAATTGAATGGTGTGGAAGAATTAGAAAAAATGGCAAATGCGGTGAGAAAAGGAATTATTGAGGAAGTATATAACGGACAATCTGGTCATCCTGGTGGTTCATTATCAGTAGCAGATATATTAACTGTTTTGTATTTTCATGAATTAAATATTGATGAAAAAAATCCAAAATGGGAGGATAGAGATAGAGTGGTATTATCAAAAGGACATTGTTCACCAGCTTTATACAGTTGCTTAGCTAATAGAGGCTTTTTTCCAGTAGAGGATTTAAAAACATTTAGAAAGATAGATAGCTATTTACAAGGTCATCCTGATATGAATAAAATACCAGGGGTGGATATGACCACTGGTTCATTAGGTCAAGGATTATCAGCAGCAGTAGGAATGGCAATTGCAGGAAAAATGGATAAGAAGGATTACAGAGTATATTGTATTTTAGGAGATGGAGAGATTGAAGAAGGACAAATTTGGGAGGCTGCGATGTCTGCAAAAAAATATGCACTGGATAATCTTTGTGTGATTGTGGATAATAATAATCTACAAATTGATGGAACCATAGAAGAAGTTATGAGTCCATATCCAATTGATGAAAAATTTAAAAGCTTTGGATTTGAAATGGTAAAAATTGACGGACATAATACGCAAGAAATATTAGATGCTTTTGATGTAGCAAAACATGTAAAAGGAAAACCAGTTTGTATGATAGCAAAAACCATAAAAGGAAAAGGTGTATCTTATATGGAAAATCAAGTTGGTTGGCATGGAAAGGCACCTAATGAGGAACAATATAAAATGGCAATGGAGGAATTAAATCATATAGATTAGAATTAGGAGATATACATGGAATTAATAGGAGAAGTCGGAGACATCATATATTATAATGAAACCAATAGCTATATGATAGCTGAATTTGATACAGAAGATGAACAAACAACAATAGTAGGATATTTACCCTTTATAGCAAGTGGTGACAATTTAAAAGTAATAGGGAATTTTGTAGAACATAAAAAATATGGAAGGCAATTTAAAGTAGAAACATTTGAAAAATTAATGCCACAAACAGTAGGAGCTCTAGAAAAATATTTGGCAAATGGAAATATAAAAGGTGTTGGAGAAGCTTTAGCCAAAAGGATTGTAAAAAAATTTGGAGAAGATACTATCCAAGTATTTAAGACAGAACCACAAAGATTAGCAGAAATCAAAGGGATATCTGAAACTAAAGCTTTGGAAATTGCAGAAAGTTTTCTAGAAAATTGGGAGGTTTGGCAAATTGTTGGATTTTTAGAGAAATTTGGAATTGGTGCAGAATTTGCCAAAAAAGTATATGAATTATTAGGAATTAATGCCATTGAACAAATCGAGAAAGATCCATATATCTTAATTGATATTGCAAGAGGTGTGGATTTTAAGCAAATTGATAAAATGGCATTAGATTTGGGCATCAGTTACGATAATGAAAAAAGAATTAGAAGTGGAATCAAATATGCCTTAATTCGAGCAACATATAATGGACATTCTTGTGTGATAAAGGAAAATTTAATTCAATTTGTAATTTCTCTATTAGATGTGATGACGGAAAATATAGAGGATGGTCTAATAGAATTAAAAGCAAATGATGAAATTGTCATAGAGGAGAGAAATGATGGAACAGGAACATGGATTTATTTATCGAACTTCTATTATACAGAGCAAGAAATTGCGATTCGAATTAAACGATTACAACAAGCTTCTAATGTAAAGAAAATTAAAAATATAGGAACATATTTAAAAAAATTGGAAGCCAATTCTAATATAGAATTATCAGAAAAGCAAAAAGAAGCGATAGAACTTGTGAACGAAAATAATGTTACCATTATTACTGGTGGACCAGGTACAGGAAAAACAACTATTATTAAAAGTATTATTGATATATATGAGCAAAAAGGGAATAAGGTGGTATTGTGTGCACCAACAGGACGAGCTGCTAAAAAGATGACAGAAACAACAGGAAAAGAGGCTTCTACTTTACATAGATTATTAGAGATTGGAAAAATTGATGAAAATAATTTTTACCAAACTAGTACAGAATATGAAGGGGCACCAATTGATGCAGATTTAATTATTGTAGATGAGTTGTCAATGGTAGATATGTTTGTCATGAGTTACTTATTAAAATGTATATATAAAGGAACAAAATTAATTTTAGTAGGAGATTGTGATCAATTATCTTCAGTAGGACCAGGAAGTGTATTGAAAGATTTGATTGCATCTGAACAGGTAGTAACCATTCATTTAGATAAAATTTTTAGACAAGCTGCCAAATCAAAAATTATCTTAAATGCTCACAGAGTGAATAGTGGAGAGCCATTTATCACAAAAGAAGATGAAGATTATACAGAAGAAACGATGGATGATTTTTTCTATATCAACGAGGCTTCACAAGAAAAGATATTAGAACAAGTGCTATCTTTATGTACAGGAAGATTGAAAAATTATGGGGATTATGACTTTTTCCAAAGTATACAAGTATTAACACCTACTAAGAAGGGCATGTTAGGAACAAGAGAATTAAATAGAGCCTTACAAGAAAGATTAAATCCTAATGTACATGATTTGCCAGAAAAAGCTAGTATGGGAGCAATCTATCGAGCAGGAGATAGAATTATGCAAGTGAAAAATAATTATGATATTGATTGGGAAAGAGAAAATGGTTATGGAAATGTAGAAGTGGGAAAAGGTGTATTTAATGGAGAAATTGGAACCATAACCGAGGTTAGCGAAAAAAACAAGATTATTGAAATTCAATTTGATGATGAAAAAACAGCCTATTATGATTATACAGAATTAGAACAAATAGAGCATAGTTATGCCATTACCATTCATAAAGCACAACGGAAGTGAATTTGATGTAGTGATTATGGTAATTCCACCATCAGCACCAGTTTTATTAACTAGAAACCTGTTATACACAGGAATTACAAGAGCTAAAAAACTGTTGATTGTATTAGGAAGTGACAATATTATCAAATTTATGATTCAAAATATAGATAGTAAGAAAAGAAATACAGGGTTAGAATATAAATTAAAAAATATGTGATGATAAAAATATAAATATGAGGTGATAAAAGCAATTCAGTTAAATACAATCATAAACATAGTTTTTCCACAAGTGTGTGGTGTTTGTGGAAGAATAGAACCTAAAGGACTTTGTAACAAATGTAAGATAAAATTAGAAAGATTAGCAGAAAATGAAATTCTTCATGAAAATTTAGAACAAATGAATTTTAAGGAATTGATATATATATTTAAATATGAAGGTTTAATAAGAAAATTAATTATTGATTATAAATTTCATGAAAAATCGTATATTTATGAAACTTTTGTGAATTTTATTTTAAAAGATGAAAAAATATTTAAAAAATTGAAAACCTATGATACAATTATTCCAGTTCCTATTAGTAAGCAAAGAATGAAGGAAAGAGGATATAATCAAAGTTTATTACTGGCTAGGAAAATAAGTTACGCTTTACATATTGCATTAGAAACAAGATGTTTATTTAAAATAAAAAATGTAATAGAACAAAGTAAATTGAATAAAGAAGAAAGACAGCAAAATATTCAAAGTGTATATGAATTGAAAAATGGAGAGATACTAAATAACAAACAAATTTTATTAATAGATGATATATACACAACAGGAAGTACAGTAAATGAATGTTCAAGAATTTTACAGCAGGCAAAACCTAAAAAGATAGATGTATTTGTATTAGCAAAAGATTAAAACAAAGGAGGAAAAAATGGAAGATTTAGTAGAAAGCATTTTGGATTATATCAGGTCAGATTATACAGATTATGCGATTATGATAAATGGTGAATGGGGATCACGGAAAAACCCATTTTTGGAACCATAAAATAAAGAAAAAAATAGAATCCATGCAATTAAATGGTAGAAGATATACAACCATATATATGTCTTTATATGGAATTTCAAATCTAGAAGATATCAGTAAGAAAATCTTTATTGAAACGACACAATTAATGGATAAAAATTTGAGAAAGTATATGGATGCAAATGAGCAAACCACAATACCAGAATATGCTAAGACAGGTATTGATATGGCAAACTTTTTTGGCGTTACCCAAAGTGGAGATAAAGTAGATTATGCAGAATTCTTCTCAACAGATGATAAAGTGCTTTGCTTTGATGATTTGGAAAGAGCAAATGTAGATGTTATTGATATCTTAGGATATATCAATAATTTTGTTGAGCATGATCATATTAAAACCATTATTATTTGTAATGAAAAAGAATTATCTACTAAGTTAAAAAGTTCAAACCTAGAAATGAAAACATTTATTGCAACCTATTTATTAGACAAGCAAGATGAATTAAATAAAACAGATAAGCCAATTGTGGAAAAAATAAGACAAAAGATAGAAAATGTATTTGATAAGGCAAATGATTATGAAAGAATTAAGGAAAAATTAATAGGTGAAACCTTTGAATATGCACCAAAATTTGATTATATTATAAATGGTATTTTGATGCGATATGAAAATAATCCAGATTTAATTCGTTTTTTAAGAGAGAATACGAGATTAATTATTTCAACATTTGAAAGAAGTGGAACTAGAAACTTAAGAATATTAAAACATGCGTTAAATGATTTTAAAAAGATTTATGAAATGGTTAACAAATCTTATCCAAATACTAGTCACAGAGTCATGCAAACCATGTTAATATTTACAATTGCGATTTCATTTGAAATTAAAGCAGGAAAAATTACAAAGGATAAATTTATCAATATTAAAGACAATGAGGAATATAAATCTATATTAGTATCTTCTAGAATATTAATAGATAATAGACAATTTTATATCAAAGAATTTGATAGCAACTATTATTATAACTTTAAAGCAGAATATCGATTCTTTAAATTTATAGAATATTATGTAAGAACTAGAATTTTTGATATGAAAATTTTTAAAGAAAATATGGAAACCATCAGAAATACAATTGATACAGAAAACTTACCAGCATATAAAAGGTTACTTACTGAAGAATATTGGAAAATATCTGATGATGAGTTTGACAAAGTCATATCTGATATTGTTGAAGATGTAAAACAAGGAAATTTGAGATTAATTGATAATGTAAAAATATATGCATATTTTAGTTATTTCTCTAAGAAGAATTTAATTGATTATGATATCAAAACAATAAAAAATGTGTTCTTTAATGGAATGAATTTAGCATCATTAAAATCAGAATATTGTCCAAATGTAGATGAGGAATTGGGAAAAATTGCAATTGATGAAGTGGCAGAAGATATGGATGATATTTTAAAACATTTTCATACATTGAATGAACAATTACATGATAAGATGCTTAAAGAAAAAGCAGAGGAAATCTTTAAATGTATCCCAATGAAAATGGAACTATTCTATGAGAAATTTGATAAGGAATGTATGAATGTTCCAATATTTAAATATTATGATCCATATCAAATGTTCCAAAGAATTTCTTGTGCAAGTAATGAGGATATTGTATTAATAAAAGAAAAATTGCTTAATCGAGCTGATAAATATGCAAAACAAATTGAACCAGAAATCAAAAATATTAAGCAATTAAAACAAATTATTGATGATTACTTAAATGGAAAAGATCCATCAATAAAAATTGTTATGCTAAAAGAATTTTCAAAAGATTTAGGATATATTATTGATAAGTATAAACCAACATTATTCCCTAAAAAAGAGGAGAAGGAAGAAAAAGTAGAAGCACAATAATATGTAATTTTAAGATTAGTTTTTTTAACTAATCTTTTTTTTGACAAAAAATGAATAAAAAAAAAAACAATAAGAAATAATAACAGTATAACAAAATTATAAAACAAAAGGGAGGAAAATTATGAAAGCAACAGGTGTCGTAAGAAGAATAGATGATTTGGGTAGAATTGTTATACCAAAAGAAATTAGGAAGGTTTTAAGAATAAAAGAGGGAGATCCTTTGGAAGTGTTTACAGATAGAGAAGGACAAGTCATATTAAAAAAATATTCTCCAATTGGAGAGTTATCAGAGTTTGCAGCAGGTTATGCAGAAACCTTATCCAAAACTACAGGACATATTGCTTGTATTACAGATAAAGATACCGTTATAGCTGTATCAGGTGGTTCTAAGAAAGAATTTTTAGAGCAAGACATCAGTCCAGAACTAGAACAATTAATGGAGGACAAAGAGGTTTATACAAGTAAAGAAAATAGTGATGTGGCAATGCCAATAACAAAAAACGATAATCCAGAAAGAAAATATAATGCACAAGTGGTATATCCTATCATTTCAAATGGAGATACTATTGGAACTGTTATATTAATGTCTAAAGAAGCTAATCAAAAAATGAATGAAGTAGAAAAAAAGGTTGCACAATCAGCAGCAACTTTTCTAGGAACACAAATGGAGATATAATAAATATTTTTATAATCAAATTAATTTGCATATGTTTTTTAGGAATATGTAATATGATGTGTAGAATACAAAGACACATCATTTTTTTTGTTCACAAAAAATTCACAAAATATTTTAGCAAAAGATATTGACAAGTGCTAAAATCGGGTATAATATATATGAAGTTAGCAAACAAGTAGTTGGAGTGCTAAAACTAACAATTAAAACTAAAGAGGTGAAAAAATTGTTAGATGATAGAAAAAAGAAAGTACTACAAGCAATCGTAGAAGAATATATTAATACAGCAGAACCAGTCAGCTCAAATGCATTAACAACAAATCATGGATTAGACTATAGTAGTGCGACCATTCGAAATGAAATGGCAGATTTGGAAAAAGCAGGATATTTGGATAAAACACATACATCAAGTGGTAGAATACCTTCTGAAAAGGGATACAGATATTATGTGGATGAATTATTAAAAGATGATGATATCAGTTTGGAAGAAATTAAATATATTAGTGATAAATTAGAAACAAAGGTAAATGAAATTGAGGACTTAACAAAAATTGCAGCAAATACCATATCAGAAGTCACACATTATACAACTGTATCTATAGGACCAAAAGCCAATAGTCAAATTATTGAAGAAATTAAATTTGTGTTACTAGGTTCTAGAATGATGATGGCAGTTATCTTAACAGATAGTGGATTGGTAAAGGAAACGATTATTAAATTTGATGAAGATGTTACAGAAAAACAAATAGAAACCATTAATTATATGTTTAATAAAAAACTAAAAGGACAACCAATTGAAACGATTGATAGACCTTTAGAGGAATATTTGTATGATGAAATGACCTATAGTGTAAATGTTATTAAACCAATTATTGAGCAAATTAAAAAGGTATTAGAAGAAGAAAATATTTATCTAGAGGGAGCTAATAAATCCTTTGATTTACCAGAATTTAATAGTTTGGATGTAGCGAAAAACTTTATTAATGTATTAGATACCAAAGAATTGGTAACAGATATGTTAGATTCTGGATTTGCAGATGATATTCATGTATATATAGGAGAGGAAAATCAGAAAGAGGAGCTAAAAGATTTTAGCGTAGTGACATTTAAGCACAAGGTTAATGGAAAAGATTTAGGAACAATTGGTATTATTGGTCCGAAGAGAATGGATTATTCAAAAGTAATTTCAGTTATGAAATATATTAATAAGAAATTAAAAGAGATAGAATAGAAAGGTAGGTTATATAATGGCAGAGAAAGAAAATAATGAAGAATTAGAAAAGGATGTAAAAAATGAAACAGAAGAAAAGGGAGAAAATAAAAAGGCAAAAAAAGAACAAGAGATTGTACCAAAATCAGAATATGATGATTTAGATGATAGATATAAAAGAATTTTAGCAGAATTTGAAAACTTCAAAAAAAGAAGTGGAAAAGAAAGAGAAAACTTATATAATTCTATTTTAGCAGATGTTGTAGCAGTGATGCTTCCTATACTAGATAATTTAGAAAATGCTGCTAAAGTAGAAACCAAAGATGAGGAATATAAAAAGGGAATTGAATTAGTATTAAAACAATTTCAAGATACATTAAAATCAAAAGGTGTAGAAGAAATTGAAGCATTAGGAGAAACCTTTGATCCAGAATTACATGAGGCTGTAAGTAGTGTTCAAGATGATACAAAAGGAGAAAAGGAAATTGTTCAAGAATATAGAAAAGGATATAAGATTGGTACAAAAGTCATTAGACATTCTATGGTAGTTGTAGCAAACTAATGAAAGAGGAAGCTAGAATGAATAAAGAAATAGAAAGAAAGTATGCTGTAAAATATATTCCTAAAGAATTGAAAATAATAGACATATTCGATATGGAGCAGGCTTTTATATATAAAGATGCAAAAACAGTGATTCGAGTTCGAAAGATGCAAAATCAAAAGTCAAATAACATAGAATATATGTACACAGTCAAAACTAAGGGAGATATGGAATCAAATCAATCTTCTAATGTTGCAAAAGTATATGAAATTGAAAGTTATATGCAAGAAGAGGAATATAATACACTCGTTAGAGACAAAATAAGCAATATTATTAGAAAAACGAGAATAGTGATACCAATAGAAAATAACTTAAATGTAGAAATGGATGTATATAAAGACTATTTAGAAGGTTTAATAACAGCAGAAGTAGAATTTCCAAATGAGGATATTGCTAATACTTTTGAAAAGCCAGAATGGTTAGGAGAAGAAATTGGCTATAAAGAATTATCCAATTGGAAATTATCCAATATGACAAAAGAAGAATGGAAAACAAAAGTAACAAAAGAAAACTTAGAAAACAATAGAAAAATCATTCTTGATTTAAAAAAGAATGACAAAATATGAAAGGTATTAATTTTAAAAATATAAATTTATTATGGGAGGAATTGAAAATGGGAAAAATTATAGGAATTGACTTAGGAACAACAAATTCATGTGTAGCAGTTATGGAAGGAGGAGAACCAGTCGTTATACCAAATGCAGAAGGAAATAGAACAACACCATCTGTTGTTGCATTTTCTAAAAATGGTGAAAGACTAGTTGGACAAATTGCAAAACGTCAAGCAGTTACAAATCCAGAAAATACTGTTATTTCAATCAAAAGAAAAATGGGAACAGCTGAAAAAGTAAATATTGAAGGAGATAGCTTTACACCACAAGAAATTTCAGCAATGATTTTACAAAAATTAAAAGCAGATGCAGAAAATTATTTAGGACAAAAAGTAACACAAGCAGTTATTACAGTACCAGCATATTTTAATGATAGTCAAAGACAAGCAACAAAAGATGCAGGTAAAATTGCAGGTCTAGAGGTTTTAAGAATTATTAATGAGCCAACAGCAGCAGCACTTGCATATGGAATGGATAAAGAACAAGATCAAAAAATATTAATCTATGACTTAGGTGGAGGAACATTTGATGTATCTATCCTAGATATTGGTGATGGTGTATTTGAAGTTTTATCTACAAGTGGTAATACACATTTAGGTGGAGATGACTTTGATAATGCAATTATTGATTATTTAGTTGATGAATTCAAAAAATCAAATGGAATTGACTTAAAACAAGATAAAATGGCAATGCAAAGATTAAAAGAAGCAGCAGAAAAAGCAAAAATAGAATTATCAGGTGTTCAACAAACACAAATTAACTTACCATTCATTACAGCAGATAGTACAGGACCAAAACATTTAGATGTTACATTAACAAGAGCAAAATTTGAAGAATTAATTCATGATTTAGTAGAAGCAACAGCAGGACCTGTAAATCAAGCGTTAAAAGATGCTGGATTAACACCAAATGACATTCATAAAGTATTATTAGTTGGTGGTTCAACAAGAGTTCCAGCTGTACAAGAAGCCGTAAAGAGAATAACAGGAAAAGAAGCTGATAAAGGCATTAACCCAGATGAATGTGTTGCAATTGGTGCAGCTATTCAAGGTGGTGTTTTATCAGGAGATGTAAAAGACTTAGTATTATTAGATGTAACACCATTATCATTAGGTATTGAAACATATGGTGGAGTATTTACAAAATTAATTGAAAGAAATACAACAATACCAACAAAGAAATCACAAATATTCTCAACAGCAGCAGATGGTCAAACATCAGTTGAAGTTCACGTATTACAAGGTGAAAGAGAAATGGCTGCATATAACAAAACATTAGGAAGATTCCAATTAACAGGAATTCCAGCAGCACCAAGAGGTGTACCACAAATCGAAGTAACCTTTGATATTGATGCCAATGGTATTGTTCATGTATCTGCAAAAGATATGGCAACAGGAAATAGTCAAAATGTATCTATCACAGCTTCAACAAATTTAACAGATGAGGATATTGATAAAGCAGTAAAAGATGCAGAAGCACATGCTGCAGAAGATAAGAAAAAGAAGGAAGAAATCGAAGTTAAAAATAATGCAGAAAGCTTAGTATATAACAGTGAAAAAACATTAAAAGACTTAGGAAACAAAATCAGCGGAGAAGAAAAAGCAAAAGTAGAAACAGAAATCGATAATACAAAGAAAGCATTAGAATCAAATGATACAGAAAAAATTAAAGAAGCAACAGAAAAATTAACAAAAGTATTCTATGATATGTCTGAACAATTATATAAAAATGCAAATCCAAATGGAGCTCAAGGAGCAGATCCAAATGCAGCACAAGCTGGAGCAGATAATAGTGGAAATGCACAAGGAAATGATGGAAATGTATATGATGCAGATTACAAAGTAGAAGATGACAATAATAATAAATAAGAAAAGAGGGATTGAGGGACATATTCCTTAATCCCTTGGTTAATCTCTAAGGAGGAAAAAGAATGGCAGGAAAAAGAGATTATTATGAGGTTTTAGGTGTCAATAAAAATGCAACAGATGATGAATTAAAAAAAGCATATAGAAGGCTTGCCAAAAAGTATCATCCAGATGCCAATCCAGATAATAAAGCAGAAGCAGAAGCCAAATTTAAAGAAGTAAATGAAGCTTATGAAACTTTATCAGATCCACAAAAAAGAAGGATGTATGATCAATTTGGACCAGATGGACCACAGGGCTTTAATGGAGCTGGTGGTTTTGGAGGACAAAATGGATATTATTCATATACATCTTCTGGTTTTGATGGATTTGGAGACTTCGGAGATTTAGGAGATATCTTTTCTTCATTCTTTGGAGGAGGTTTTGGCGGTGGCAGAAGTAGTGGCAGAAAACAAAATGGACCAAGAAAGGGTGCAGATTTAAATCTTCATATTGATATTACTTTTGAACAAGCTTTTTTAGGTGTTGAAAAGGAAATTACGATTACAAGAAATGAAGAATGTACGATATGCCATGGAACAGGTGCAAAACCAGGTACATCTGTTACAAAATGTCCAACCTGTAATGGTACAGGACAAATTAGACAAGTACAAAATACCATATTAGGACAAATGCAAACAACAAGAACTTGTACAAATTGTCATGGAACAGGTGAAGTTATTAAAGAACCTTGTGAGAATTGTAGAGGAAAAGGAACTGTTAGAAAACAACCAAAAATTAAAGTAAAAATACCAGCAGGAATTGATGATGGTCAAACAGTGGTATTAAGAGGAGAAGGTGAACCAGGAGAAAAAGGTGGACCTAAAGGTGATTTATATATAACGGTTCGATTAAAGAAGCATAGTATTTATTCAAGAAAAGGAAATAATGTGTATTGTGATGTGCCAATAACTATTACACAGGCAACACTAGGGGCAGAACTAGAAATACCAATGGTAGATGGAAGTAAAGAAAGATATAAAATACCAGAAGGCACACAAACAGGAACAAAGTTTGTCATAAGAGGAAAAGGCTTTAAATCAGTAAGTTCAAATTCTGTTGGGGATTTTGTATTTACAGTAAATGTTCAAACACCAAAAAGACTTTCAAAAGAGCAAAGAGAACTATTAGTGCAATTAGCTAAAACGATGAATGAACAACCACCAATAAAGAAGAGAGGAATTTTTGGTTAAAAAGTGTAAGAAACAGAGTGAAAAACTTTGTTTCTTTTTTTTAGATAACAAAAGATTTTATTGGTGTTTTACTAGACAGATAAACCAAAAAAAGATATAATATACAAAAATATAATGCAAAAAGGTGTAGAGAAAAATGAAGAAAAAAGTATTATTTATTTCAAGTACAGGAGGACATTTAAATGAGTTATTACAACTAGCGCCTCTATTTGAAAAATATGATTATCATATTATAACTGAAAAAGATAAAGTAAATGAAAATTTAAAAGAAACTTATGGAGATAAATTATATTTCTTACCTTATGGAACAAGAGCAAAAATGGCTTCATATATATTTAAATATTTGTTTTTATGTATAAAAACGATATATCTGTATTTTAAGCTAAGACCTAAAGTGATTGTAACAACTGGAACACATACAGCGGGACCAATGTGTATATTAGGAAAAATATTTGGAAGTAAAATTATCTATATAGAAACTTTTGCAAATACAAATAAAAAAACGGCTACTGGAAGGTTATTGTATCCAATTGCTGATTTATTTATTGTACAATGGGAGGAAATGCTTAAAATATATCCGAAAGCAGTTTATGGAGGTTCGATTTATTAATGATTTTAGTTATGTTAGGAACACAAAATAATTCTTTTCAAAGATTATTAGAAGAAATAGATACATTAATGGATAAACATGTTATACAAGAAGAAGTAGTTGTACAGGCTGGATATACTAAATATTCACCTAGAAATAAAAAAATGAGAATACTGGATTTTACATCAAAAGAAGAATTGGATAAATTAGAACAAGAAGCAAACTTTATCATAACACATGGAGGTGTGGGATCTATTATAACCTCACTTGAAAAAGGAAAAAAAGTAATTGCTGTATCTAGATTACATGAATATGGAGAGCATGTAAATAATCATCAAAAAGAAATCGTTCATAAATTTAATGAGAATGGAAATATTATAGGAATTACATCAGTAGAAAAATTAGAAGAAGCCATAAAACAGATACAAGATTTTGAGCCTAAACCATATATACCAGATAATCATAAAATGCTAAAAATCATAGAAGAATTTATTGATCATATCAATTAATATAGGAAGAGGAAAAAATTTGGAAAAGAAAGAAAAAGAAATAAAAGAACCAAAAATAGTGAAAAATGAAGAAAAACAATCTACAAAGAAAATAGACAAGGAAAAAATAAAAAATAAGGTAAATCAATTTTTCAATTCAATAGGATTTCCTGTCATGATAGGCATTTTATTACTATTAAAAACCATATATTTCTATCAAGATACGATTTCTATTAGAGAAACAATTGATAAAGAAACGATTTTAGGGACAATTGCATTTTTATCCACAATTGTCTGTTTAATATGTACATTACCGAATAAAGGTAGAATTATTACAACAATCATAGTAGATGTATTACTGAGTGTATTATTATTAGCAGATAATTTGTATCATACCTATTCAAGCTCTGTTTTGTCAGTGGCACAGATATTAAATCTCCAATATGGAGAAGAAATTATGAATACAATACCTATGTTAATGCAATTGGAAAAATTCTTGTATTTTATTGATATGATACTTGTCGGTATATTATTGGTTGTAAAAGTTTTAAAAATTGAAAAGAAAGAAGCATTAACATTAAAAAAACAAATCATAAAAATAGCAGTATGTTTGGTGTTGGTTATAGGATTATTAGGAGTGGATGGTACATTTATAGAAAGAGCCAAAGAGGATCCATTTAATAAGGATATGCAGGTTAAAAAAAGTACCATATATGGATATCATATAGCAGATATAGAAAATACGATAAATATAAAGAAACAAGCAAAATATACCAATAAAGAAAAGCTTTTAGAAGATTATAATAAATTAAAGGAAGAATATGCAGAGAAATATGGGGAAAGTAACTATGATTTACAGGGAATAGCAAAAGGAAAAAATGTTATTATATTACAATTAGAATCTATTCAGGAATTTGTTATAAACAAAGAAATTAATGGAAAAGAAATTACACCTAATTTAAATCAATTTATTAATGAAAATATAGAAATTTCAAATATGTTTATGCAAAGCTACTCATCAACTGCTGATTCAGAATTTTCTACTGTAACCTCATTATATCCAATGGAAAATGGAATGTCATATAGTCGATATTATACCAATACATATGATGATATTTTTACAATGTTTAAAAATGAAGGTTATACAACTTCATATATGCATGGAAATTATGGATTTTTTTGGAACAGAGAAAATGTATACAAAGAATTTGATGTAGAGCATATTGAATTGAAAGATGAATTTGAAGATATCTCAGAAAATATCATGGGATATTTATCAGATGAATTATTATATAGACAAGCAGTAGAAAAATTGAAGCAGTATAATATGCCATTTATTTCATATATTGTTTCAGCATCTTCTCATACGCCATTTGAATTATGGGGATTACTAGATGAAAGTAAAGTAAACATAGATGTTGGAAAATATAAAGGAACATTTTTTGGGAATTATTTAGAGTCTGTTAATTATGCAGATTATGCTTTTGGGGTATTTATAGACGAGTTAAAAGCTGCCAATTTATATGATGATACAGTCATATTATTATTTGGTGATCATAATGGAATGGATATGTATAATGAGGAAATGTTAGATTTCTTAAAATCAACAAATCCAGATTTAACAGATACAGATATTAAATTAAATTATATCAGAGTTGCATCTGCCATAAAAATACCTGGAATAAAAAATATTCAAATAGAAAAACCAGTAAGTAAATTGGATATAAAGCCAACATTTGCTTATTTAGTCAATGGAAATGCAGGTGTTAGTTTAGGAACCAATATGTTTGCAAGAAAGAATTTCATTTGCTTGAATAATGAAAGAATTGTAACCAATAGATATTATTATGATGAAAAATGGTTTGAAATCCAAAGCGGAGAAGAAATTCATTTGGAAGAATTACCAGAAGAGGAAAGAAGATTATTAGAAACATATTATGAAGATATGAGAAAAGAATTAGATATATCAGTTTCAATAAGCATTAACAACTTACTAAAATAGAGAAAGAGGTGGAAAAATATGGAAGAGGATAGAATTATTAGTCCTGAACTAGAAAATAGTGGTGAGGAAAGACTAGAAAATTCGCTAAGACCTAAAACATTAGAGGAATATATCGGACAAGATAAAATAAAGGAAAATATGAAAATCTATATAGAAGCGGCAAAGAAAAGGGGAGAACCACTAGATCATGTCCTTTTATATGGACCACCAGGGCTTGGAAAAACAACATTATCCAATATTATTTCCAATGAAATGAATTCAAATATAAAAATTACTTCTGGACCAGCAATAGAAAAACCAGGAGATTTAGCAGCTTTGCTTACAAACTTGTCTGAATTTGATGTGTTATTTATAGATGAAATTCATAGATTGAGTAAAAGTGTTGAAGAAATCTTATATCCAGCTTTAGAAGATTATACATTAGATATTATTATAGGAAAGGGACCAAGTGCTAGGTCAATTCGATTAGATTTACCTAAATTCACATTAATTGGTGCAACAACAAAGGCTGGCTCTCTTACAACCCCATTGAGAGACAGATTTGGAATTGTTCATAGATTAGAATTATATTCTGTAGAAGATTTGACAAAAATTGTTAAGAGGTCTGCTGGAATATTAAATGTCAAAATAGAGGAAGAGGCGGCTGTTGAAATTGCAAGAAGATCCAGAGGAACGCCTAGAATAGCCAATCGATTATTAAAAAGAGTAAGAGATTATGCAGCAGTACTAGGAGATGGGGATATTACATTAAAAATAACAAAACATGCTTTAAATAAACTAGAAATAGACGAATTGGGATTAGATGAAATTGATAGAAAAATATTAGATACCATGATTGTGCAATATGCAGGTAGACCAGTTGGAATAGAAGCTTTAGCTGCAACAGTTGGTGAAGAAGTAGATACGATAGAAGATGTTTATGAACCATATTTAATTCAAATTGGATTTATTGCAAGAACATTAAGAGGCAGAATTGTATTACCACCGGCGTATAAACATTTAGGGTATCCATATCAAGAAAGTATTTAAAAGGGGATTAAATTAATATATTATGAAATCGATTCTAAAAAGAATAAATGGACTAACAAATGCTAGAATCATGAGAGTTATTTTCATAAATGTCATTATTTTTATAATTGCTAATATTGTATTTTCTATTAAATATGAAGAAGTGGATGATTTTATTATTTACAATTTATATTCTGGCTTAGATGGGACATATACGATTTATGGAATTTATATATATCCACTGATATGTTTTGTAATAGGGGGATTTTTTAAAATATTACCAATGATAAATTGGCATACTATTTTCTTACTTAGTATGCAATTTATTTGTTTTACGATAATAGGAAATATTCTCTTAAAGAAAGATGAAAATAAATTCTCATATATACTCTATATCTTATTCGCAAGTGTATTTTATGCAACCTTATTGCAATTAATTCAATATACTTCAGTTGCAGCACTTTTAATAGCAACTTCATTTTTTATGATAATGAATGGAATAGAGCAAGAAGAAAAAAGTAAAAAATATAAAATCTTATATTTCGTATTATTTACAATTGGGATTATGATAAGGATGCAATCTTTATTAATTGTTGTTCCTTTTTTTGCAATATATTTAGGGTATCAGTGTATTTTGAAAATAAAAAACGCAATATCAAAGGAAAAACTACGAAATATATTAAAACAATATTTGATATTGGTAGGAATTACGATATTGGTATATGGTAGTAACTATTTAGTGTATCATACCAATGATGTATATAAAGAATATATGGAATATAATGATGTAAGAGTGACTTTACAAGATTTATCATTTACAGATTATGAAAGTAATAAAGAAATATTTGATGAAATTGGTTGGTCGAAAAATGATTATTACTTATTTTATACCTATAATTATGGAGATGAAAATATATATAGCAAAGAAAATTTACAAAAAATCTTAGATTACAAAGAAAGCAAAAATAAATATTATCGTTTAAACACAGATGTGGAAAATATACTGGAATGTTTAAAGAAGCAAATGATAGAAGAGAACTTATGTATTACAATTTTATTCTTAGTAGTAACAGTTACTGCTATAATTACAAATAGGAATCAAAGAGGATATATAATTGCTTTATTTTTAGTAACGATATGTGTTAATGTAATATTTATTATTTTAAATAGAAATATATTAAGAGTCGTAATTCCAGAATATATATTAGGAAGCGCAATGATGCTGTATTTGATAATATATTCTAAAAAAAAGACAACAAAAAGATATATATTTTTAAAGATAATCTGTGTTCTACTTTTAGTAGGAAGCAGTATATTTTCTGGTAGCTTCTATCATAAGGGGTATGACAGAAATAACTATAAGAATTATAGAAACTTAATTCAATATACAAATTCTCATAAAGAAAATGTGTATCTATATACATCTCCTTCAATGCAATGTCGATATTTGGTGTATTCTGTATATGAGATGCCACCACAGGCAGCTTTTTCCAATTTAAGAGTTATGGGAGGATGGGATATATTTTCTAAGAATTATTATGATTTTAAAGAGAGATATCATTTAGAGGGCACTTTTTTAGACTTATTAAAAGATAATGTGTATTTAATTGATAGAAATATGAAATGGATGGATATGTATTATCGTGACTATATAATCCAATCCATCAAAGAACATTATCATAAAGAAGTGACATGTGAAAAAATAGAAGAGTTTGATGATGTATATATTTATAAATTAAAAGAAAAATAAAGGGAGAAGATAGATATGAAATTATTATTACATACTTGTTGTGCACCATGTAGTGTATATTGTATAGATACATTAAGAAAAGAAGATATAGAGCCAACTGTATATTGGTTTAATCCCAATATACATCCATATATGGAATATAAAGCAAGAAGAGATTGTTTAAAGGAATATACAAAAGATATTCATGTAGAAGCTATATTTGAGGAGAATTATGGCTTGGATGATTTTTGTAGAAATGTAATAAACAATTTACAAACTAGATGTAAAGAATACTGTTATCCAGTTAGATTAGAACAAACAGCAAAATATGCAAAGGAAAATGGATATACACATTTTTCTACAACTTTACTAGTAAGTCCATATCAAAATCACGAGGCATTAATAGAAGTGGCTAATCAGATGGCAAAGAAATATAATATAGAATTCTTATATAGAGATTTTAGAGTAGGATTTAGAGAAGGACAAGCAAAAGCTAGAGAATTAGGATTATATATGCAAAAATATTGTGGATGTATTTTTTCAGAGGAAGATAGGTATTTACATACAAAAAGAAAATAGGCTCACAGCCATAAGTGATTTAAAGAATAAGAAAAGTGTGTAATGAAATTATATGTTACTGGTAGAAATAATCAAACTAATGAATATTTAAGTTCGCCAGTAATTTATTATAGTAATAATGGAATGATAAGAACTAATAATAGTTTTTCAATATATGGAAGTTCAATTACAAAACCAATAGGAATATATAGCGGACGAATAAATAAAGAAAGTGACTTAGGGTATATTTGGAAATGGGGGCTTTTAAAAGAAATTATTAATAAATAAATTTAGGAAAGGAAATATTTTATGAATGATTTAGAATTAAATTTTTCTGAAATTATTAATATTATAGAAACAAGAAGAAATAATGCATATAAAAAAGTAAATGAAGAACTTATTTCTTTATATTGGGATTTTGGAAAGTATATCAGTGAAAAAGTTAATGATAACAATTGGGGAGATAAAATCGTAGACAAATTAGCGGAATTTATGAAAAGAGAATACCCAACTATGAAAGGATTTAATCGAGCCGGTATTTATAGAATGAAACAATTTTATGAAACATATAAAGATAATGAAATTGTCGCTCCACTGGTGAGACAAATTAGTTGGACTAATAATATTTTAATATTAGGTGCTACAAAAACAATGGAAGAAAAAGAATTCTATATAAAAATGTGTATTAAAAACAATTATTCTAAAAGAGAACTTGATAGACAGATTGGAAGTGGATATTACCAAAGATATATGCTTTCAGATGGTAAAGCAAATGAAAGTTTAGCAAAAGTTAAAGGTGATGAAGATTATCCTAACACGAGAATATTAGACACATATAGTCTAGAATTTTTAGACTTGCCAAACCGATATTCAGAAAAGGATTTGAAAAAAGCGATAATTTCTAACATGAAAGATTTTATATTGGAAATTGGAAAAGATTTTACCTATGTTGGTGAAGAATATAGAGTACAAGTTGGAAATGAAGATTTTTATATTGATTTACTATTTTATAATAGAGCATTAAGTTGCTTAGTAGCATTTGAATTAAAAATAGATAAATTTCGTCCTGAATTTATTTCAAAAATGGATTTTTATTTAGAAACATTGGATCGACAAGAGAAAAAAGAAAATGAAAATCCAAGTGTTGGAGTAATATTATGCGCAAGTAAAGATGAGCAAGTGGTTGAATATGCAATGAGTAGGAGTATGTCACCTACTATGGTTTCTCAATATACTTTAAAGTTAATTGATAAAAAGATATTAGAAGAAAAACTTAAAGAAATTAATGATATTGTAGAAGAAAATAATAATAAAGAATAGAAAAATTATTATAACCGCAAAAACGGATAAAACTTTATATATGAAGAAAAACATGAACTTTTGAAATATGTTTAAATATGTGGCTTTGAAACTATATAATAGAATCGAAATGTAGTAATATCAAGAACTTTAAGGAGAATGTCAGAGTACATAAAATGTGCGGTTAAATATGAATATTGCAGAAGAGGATAGATATAGTAAAAAGATTGAGAAGGATAAGATGAAGATGAATAATAAATAAGAAAATTACAGAAACTTTTATAAATTTAAATGAATAAAAGGAGAATAAATCGATGAAAGAAAAAATACAAACATTTTTTGAGAATAAAAAAATCATATTAACAATATTTGTAATCTTATCGATTATGTTTGCAATACCCTCATTAAGATATATGGTGCAAAATGGAACGGTTTTACAGTTTAATGAGTATTTTAAATTTTGTTTAAATGAGGATGATAGAGTAGAACAGGCAATTTTTTATATTGCTATATTAGTGCTATTAACAATTGCATATGTTTTTATAATAAAAAATAGGGAGAAATTATTTAAGAATATTAAAGAAATATGTATATATATAGCAGTTATCTCATTAATCTTTGTAATGGTTTTACCATTTCTTAGTTCAGATGTGTTTTATTATTTAGGTGTAGGAAGAATAGATAGCAAATATGGGCAAAATCCATATTATGTAACAATAAAAGATTTTGTTGAAAATGGAGATAACAGTCAATATTTAGAGCAGGATACGGTTTTAGCAAAGGGATATGAAAATGATTGGGGAAATACAACCGTGGTATATGGACCTATATGGACACTGATTTGTAAAATTGTTTCTGGAATAACATTTGGAAATATAGATGTAGCACTTTTTGTATTTAAAATCTTCAATATGTTGATACATATATTAAATTGTTATGTGATATATAAGCTAACAGGAAAAAAGATATTTGTCTTATTATATGGATTAAATCCGTATATGTTTATAGAGGGAATTGCCAATGTACATAATGATATATATGTTGTTGCATTTATATTAGCTTCTCTATATTTCTTATTAAAGAAGAAAAAATTAATTGTTAGCATCGTATTTTTAGCATTGGCTACAGCTATAAAATATTTTGCAATATTATTATTACCATTTATCATTATCTATTATTTTAGAGATAAAAAACCAACAGAAAGATTAAGAAACTGTATATTATATGGGATAGTATTTTTAGTGATAATGGTAATTCCATATATCTTGTATATACAAGATATACAAGTCTTAAATGGAATTTTTACACAACAAGAAAAATTTGCTAAAAACTTTTACATTTTGTTAATGGAATATTTTAATATACCAGATTTGGTTTCAGATATAAATAGAGTATTTCTAATTTCCTTTATTATTATATATTTCTTTACTTGTGTAACATTATTATATAAAAAGCAAATTAGGTTTAGAGAAGAAATGAGAAAGGTAGAATATTTTTTAGTTGCATTTTTGTTTTTACTAATTACTAATTTTCAAACATGGTATATTATGTGGCTATTCCCATTAATGATGTGGCTAAAAAAAGATACGATGAAATTGATGATACAGATTTCGCTAATTAGTCAATTTGCTAATACCGTTTTTCTAATAAATGGAGAAGGCTGGAGAAATGGAACACCTTTTACATTTGTTATGTTGTTAGGTGTAGCTATATGTTTGTGGTTTAGAAGTAATTATCGATTAAAAGGAAAAATTGAAAATTATGTAAAATAATAATATGAACAAATATCCTCTAGTTTAAGCAACTAGGGGATATTTATTGTAAAGATTTTAAATAAAAAAGAGAGTTTGATAAAAGTCTTATAATAGTATCGTTTAAAGCCGAATGATAAATAAATCTAATAAATTAAATTTTATTATGGAAAAAGGAGGCTAATTATGATATAGTAGGATAGAAATTAAAGACATGTCTTTAATTTTTTAAAGGAGGAAACCATGGATAATTTTGTTTTAATAGATGGAAATAGCATTATGAATAGAGCTTTTTATGGGATTATGGGAAGTAAAATGTTAACAACAAAGGATGGAAAATATACTAATGCAGTATATGGCTTTTTAGCTATTTTATTTAAATTAATCGAAGATACAAAACCAAAATATATGGCAGTGGCATTTGATTTAAAAGCACCAACTGCAAGACATAAACTATATGAGGGATACAAAGCAAATCGAAAGGGAATGCCAGATGAATTAGCAGAACAAATGCCATTAATTAAAGAAATATTAAGAGCTATGAATATTGATATTGTAGAAAAAGAAGGATATGAAGCAGATGATGTTTTGGGGACACTTTCTAGATATGGTGAAAAGCAAGGGCTTCATGTGACTATATTATCAGGGGATAGAGATACGTTTCAATTGGCAACAGATCAAGTAACGATTCGAATTCCTAGAACAAAAGGTGGAAAAACAGAAACAGATTTATTTGATAGAAATAAGATATTAGAAACTTATGGAATAGAGCCAAAACAATTAATAGAGGTAAAAGGGTTGCAAGGAGATACATCAGATAATATACCAGGTGTTCCTGGAATTGGAGAAAAAACAGCATTATCATTAATTCAAAAATATGGATCTATTGATAATTTATATGACAAAATCGAAAAAAATGAGGATGATTTAAAAGGAAAGCAAAGGGAAAAAATTAAAGATAATAAGGAATTGGCAGAATTATCCAAGACATTAGGAACTATCAATTTAGAAGTGCCTATAGAAGATACATTAGAACAATTTAAAGTAGAAGAATGGGATAAAGAAAAGGTATTAAAATTATTTAAAGAATTAAATTTCAATCGATATATAGAACGATTTGGATTAACTGGTGAAAAAGGTAATGAGGAAGAAGGAAGATACACAGTGGAATTTACCACTGTCCAAAAAAACATAGAAGAAGTTATGGATATCATAAAAGAACAAAAAAATATGATATTTTATTTGCAAACTGAAAAGGATGAGCTACCTGAAAATATTATAAAGGAAAGAATTACAGGAATCAGTATATATCATAAAGAAAAGCAAGAAGCATATTATATAAAGCTAAATGAAAATGAAATCGTAAAGTTTAAAGATATATTTGAGGATACAGAAATAAAAAAGACAGGGATTAATTTAACTAAAGTATATATATTATTAAAGCAAGTAGGGATAACATTAGAAGGAATTGAGAATGATATATCTGTGGGGGCATATATCTTAAATCCAACTAATAATAAATTAGACCTTAAAAATTTAGCAATGCAATATTTAGAATTGGATATAGAGGAATATATAGGAGAAGAAGATAATCAAAAACAAATGACTTTATTTGAAGAAACTTCTGCGGAAGATAATCAGAAGGCTTCAGAAAAATATACATTATATGTATATATCATAGAAAAAATAAATACGATTATTTTACAAAAATTGAAAGAAACCAATAGTTTGGAATTATATACCAATATTGATATGCCAACAGTAGAAGTTTTATCTAATATGCAATGGAATGGTATGTATGTAGATGAACAAGAATTAAATGCTTTTGGAGAAGAATTAACTTCACAAATTGAAGTTTTAACAAAGGTAATTCATGAAATGGCAGGAGAAGAATTTAATATTAATTCTACAAAGCAACTAGGAGAAATTCTTTTTGAAAAAATGAAATTACCAGTTATTAAAAAGACAAAAAATGGATATTCTACAGATGTAGACGTGTTAGAAAAACTAAAAAGAGAAGATCCGATTATTGGAAAGATATTAGAATATAGACAATTAATGAAATTAAATTCAACTTATGTAGAAGGATTAAAACCATTTATTAATCCGAAAACCAAAAGAATTCATTCCTTTTTTCATCAAACCATAACAGCTACAGGAAGAATTAGTTCAACAGAGCCCAATTTGCAAAATATTCCTACTAGATTTGAATTAGGAAAAAGAGTCAGAAAAGTATTTAAGCCAGAAGAGGGGAAGATATATATTGATGCAGATTATTCTCAAATAGAACTAAGAGTGTTAGCACATATTTCTCAAGATAAGCACATGATAGAAGCATTTAATCATAATGAGGATATTCATAAACAAGCAGCATCTAAAGTATTTAAAACACCGATAGAAGAGGTGACTAAGGAACAAAGAAGTAATGCGAAAGCTGTAAATTTTGGAATTGTATATGGAATTAGTGACTTTGGGTTAGCAGAGCAATTAGGAATTTCTAGAAAAAGAGCAAAACAATATATTGATGAATATTTAACACAATATGCAGGAATAAAAGAATTTATGGAGAATATTATTGAAAAGACCAAAGAAAAAGGATATGTGGAAACATTATTCCATAGAAGAAGATATGTTCCAGAATTGAATTCTAAAAATTATATGGTAAGACAATTTGGAAATAGAGTAGCAATGAATACACCAATTCAAGGAACAGCGGCTGATATTATGAAAATAGCTATGATAAATGTAAGTAAAGAATTGAAAAAAAGGGGATTAAAAGCAAAAATCATTTTACAAGTACATGATGAAATGATGATTGAAACTCCAGAAGGAGAAAAAGAAGAAGTAAAGGAAATTATGAAAAGGGAGATGGAATCAGCAATAAAATTATCCATACCACTTGTGGCAGAAATATCAGAGGCAAAAAATTGGTATGATTGTAAATAATGATTTAAAGGAGAGAATATTTTGAAAAAAAACAAATGGAAAAAAACAGTCATTATATTAATGATTATTCTCATAATCATTTTTAGTGTTTTTATATTAAAAGATAAAATATTAAAAATGATATATCCCAAAACATATAGTGAAATTATATCAACCTATGCAGAAGAATATGATGTAGAGGAAAATTTAATTTATGCAGTTATAAAAGCAGAAAGCAACTTTGATAATAACGCTGTTTCTAATAAATCAGCAATTGGTTTAATGCAAATTGTTGAAGAAACAGCGATTGATGTTGCTAGAAGAAATAACATAGAAATAGATTCTGAAAATATAGAAGAAGAATTATTAGATATTGATAATAATATTCATATAGGAACGAGATATTTATCTATGTTATTAGCACAATACGGAAATGTAGAAGTGGCACTAGCTGCGTATAATGCAGGAATCGGAACAGTTGATAATTGGATAGAAAAACAAATTATACAAGCAGATGGCACAGATATAGAAAATATTCCATATAAAGAAACCAATAATTATGTAAGGAAAATATTAAGAGATTATGATGTTTATAATTATTTGTATGGATAATGTCCATTTGGGGACGTTTCCGTTTGGGACATTTTTTAGAAAAGAGAAAAATAGGAGAATACATGACAAAAAAAGTTATTAGTTTTATTATATATGGATTACTACTAATAATGGTAATCTTATTTATGTATGCTACAATACAAAGAAAAATTGAAAAAGAAATATATACTAATATTTGTGGATATACATTTTTAGAAGTATTGACAGGAAGTATGTCTGGAACAATCGAGATAGGAGATGGCGTTCTTGTTAAATTAACAACAGATGTGGAAAAAGAAGATATTATTGTATATAAAAAGAATAATCAACTAATTACACATAGATTTATTCAAAAAGAAGGAGAATATCTGATTACTAAAGGAGATGCCAATAATGTACAGGATGAACCAATTACACAATATATGGTTATAGGAAAAGTAATTGGTATAATTCCTAATATAAATATGTGGAAAAAAATATTATTAGGAATGGTATTTATTTTGGTAATACTTTATTGTATAGTAAAACAAATTTTTAATAAGAAAAATAAAGATGATAAGTTGTTGAAAGAGAGGAAAAAATAAATGAAGGTTATATTAGCATCACAATCACCAAGAAGAAAAGAATTATTAAAATTAATTGTTCCCAATTTTGAAATACTTGTAAGCAATGAAGAAGAAAAATTGAATAGTGAATTATCAATTGAGGAACAAGTAATAGAAATTGCTTATACAAAAGCTAAAAATGTATATAATCGAACAGAGGGAGACAGAATTGTAATTGGTTCAGATACAATTGTAACAAAAGATGGAAAGATATATGGTAAAGCAAAAAATAGAGAACATGCAAAAGAAATGATAAAAGAATTAATTAATGGAAATAAGATGCATCATATTATTACAGGCTTATGTGTTTTAATAGAAGAAAATGGGGAATTAAAAGAATATAAAACAGCAGATATTGTAAATGTGTATTTAAAAGATATAACAGATGAAGAAATAGATAGATGGTTAGACACAGGAAATGCCATGGATAAAGCAGCTGCATATGGGATTCAAAATGAATTTTGTGTGCATGTAGATAAAATAGAGGGAAATTATACATCAGCACTTGGATTACCAACACATAAAGTGTATGATATTATAAAAGAATATATACATAAAATAAACTAGTTATCTATATCTTTTTTATAAAAACGGTTGAAAAAATAATAATCTTGTAATATAATTGTAACGAAATTGTAATAAAAAGGTTAAGAAGGGAAGATATGCAAATGTTTAAATTTGGTTTTGGACAAGATGTAGGAATAGATTTAGGAACTGCAACAGTTATTGTATATGTAAAAGGAAAGGGGATTGTTTTAAGAGAACCTTCTGTTGTTGCTGTTGATAATATTACAGGAGAAGTATTGGCTGTTGGACAAGAAGCAAGAAGAATGCTCGGAAGAACACCAGGAAATATTGTTGCCACAAGACCTTTAAGAGATGGTGTTATTTCAGATTATACAGTAACCGAAAAAATGTTGAAACATTTCATTAATAAAGTTTGTGGAAAATTTATTTTTGCTCCTAGAATTATGATTTGTATACCTTCACAAGTAACAGAGGTAGAGAAAAAAGCAGTAATAGATGCTGCTACGCAAGCAGGTGCAAGAAAAGTATATTTAATCGAAGAACCAATTGCTGCTGCAATAGGAGCTGGAATAGATATATCAAAACCATGTGGAAATATGGTTGTTGATATTGGAGGAGGAACAACAGATATTGCTGTTATATCTTTAGGAGGATCTGTTGTAAATACATCCTTAAAAGTGGCTGGAGATAAATTTGATGAGTATATCGTGAAATATATTAAGAAAAAACATAATATTATGATAGGTGAAAGAACAGCTGAAGATTTAAAAGTAAATATAGGTTGTGTATATCCTAAAATACAAGATACAGAAATGGATATCAGAGGAAGAGATCTAGTAACAGGACTTCCAAAAACGTTAACAGTTCATTCTAGTGAGATGCTAGAAGCTTTATTAGAACCTGCAATGATGATTGTAGATGCTGTACATTCTGTATTAGAAAGAACACCACCAGAATTATCAGCAGATATTAGTGACAAAGGAATTTACATGACAGGCGGAGGATGTTTGGTTGACGGATTAGATAAGTTATTACAAGAAAAGACAGGAATTAATGTTATGATTGCACAAGATACCGTATCATGTGTGGCTTTAGGAACAGGGAAAGCATTGGATAATTTAGATGTTTTAGAAGGAAAAGCAACAAGATAACAAATGTGAACTTTAGGGACGGTCCTTAAAGTTCATTATTATTTTGAATATAGAGATATATGAAGAAATTTAGAAGTAAAAGTAAGGAGATAAAAATGAAAACAGTAGCATTTATTACATTAGGATGTAAAGTAAATCAATATGAAACAAATGCCATGACACAACAATTTATAGAAAATGATTATGAGGTAGTAGATCATACACAAAAAGCAGATATATATATTGTGAATACTTGTACAGTAACCAATATGTCAGATAGAAAATCTAGACAAATGTTAAGAAGAGTAAAAGAATTAAATAAAGAGGCTGTTGTTGTTGCTTGTGGATGTTATGCACAAGTAGCAAAGGAAGAATTAGAAAAAATAAAAGAAATTAACTTAGTATTAGGAAATAATGAAAAAAAAGATATTGTACAATATGTCGAAAAATATATAAAAAGCAAAATCCCAGAAGTACAAACAGAAGATGTTATGCACCAAAAGGATTTTGTGGAATTTGGAGATATTACATTTACAGAAAAGACCAGAGCAGTGATTAAAATACAAGATGGTTGTGATCGTTTTTGTTCATATTGTATTATTCCATATGCACGAGGAAGAGTAAGAAGCAGAAAACCAGAACATATTTTATCTGAAATTCGTAAAATAGCAAAAGAAGGCATACAAGAAGTAGTTATAACAGGAATTCACATTGCGTCTTATGGAAAAGACTTTAAAAAACAATATGGATTGATTGATTTATTAGAAGAAATGAATGAAATAGAAGGAATTGAAAGAATTCGATTAGGATCTATAGAGCCATTATTAATAACAGAAGCATTTGTTAATAGGTTAGAAAAATTAACAAAGGTATGCCATCAATTTCATCTATCTTTACAAAGTGGTTGTGATGAAACATTAAAAAGAATGAATAGAAGATATACCACAGAACAATTTAAAGATATTGTTGCATTATTGAGAAATAAATTTGAAGATGTCATTTTAACAACAGACATTATTGTAGGATTTCCAGGAGAAAGTGAGGAAGAATTTGAAAAAACATATACATTTCTAAAAGAAATAAAGTTTTATAAAATGCATGTATTTAAATATTCACCAAGAAAAGGAACCAAAGCAGCAGTTATGCCAAATCAAATTGATGGGAATAAAAAGGAAGAAAGAAGTAGAAAATTGATAGAACTATCTAATCAAAATGAAAAAGCATATAATCAAAATTATATTGGAAAAGAAGTAGAAATTCTTTTTGAAGAAGAAAAAAACGGTATATGGCAAGGTCATACTAAGAATTATATATTGGCACATTATAAAACAGAAAAAAATATAGAAAATAGAATCATGAAATTACAATGTATAGAAGCAGAAGAGGAATATATTGTTGTGAATGAAAAATGATAAAACTTTTAAAGAATGTTTATAAAGTTTAACTAAAAGTATCCTAGCTGGTAAAATGTAACAAAAATGTAATCATTTTGTAATTAATATTTAATAAAAAAGAAAGAAAAAACTATTGATAAATAAAGAAATATATAGTATAAATAATATAGTAAGGGATAATAAGCTACAAAGGAGGAAATTAAATGGCAGATATAAGAGAAGAAAATAATGTATTTGGTGGAGTAGAATTTGAAAATGGTAATGGTAACGATAATAACCAACAAGAGTTAGCATCAAATAGAAAAACATTACCTGTAAAACAAGGATTCTGGTCAAAATTTAAGAATTTCTGGTTCCAAGAAATAGATTGGAACAAAGAAATAAAAGTAGAATTAACTCCATATCAACAAAAAGTAGAAGATGAAATAAATGAATTTTTACATCAAGAAATTACATGGGAAAAAGTACATGATTTCTTATTCCAAGAAATTACATTTGGAAAAAAGAAAACAGAAGCATAATGTCATTAGATGTCCAATTGGGGACGTTTCTTTATGAGACATTTTTATGTAAATAGTGATTGTAAACAAATAATTAAAAATTTATTTTTAAAAGTATAGCAAAGTAAAAGAAATTGTGCTATACTTTTTTTGTTTTTAAGGGTAAAAGAATATGAAAAACTAATAAATATGTTGGGGTAAATTTAATAAGATAAGGAGAGATGAGAATTGCCCCGTGTAGCAAGAAAAATTAGTATGACAAAAGTTTATCATATTATTTTAAGAGGAAATGATAGACAAGATATATTTTTTGAAGATCAGGATTATAAGAAATTTTTAAGATTAATAATTATTACAAAGGAAAAATATCAATATGAGATATATGCATATTGCTTAATGACAAACCATGTACATTTAATTATTTATGATAAAAATAGTCAAATTTCAAGGATTATGCAAAGTATAGAAATATCATATTCAAATTATTTTGCAAAAAAATATGATAGAAATGGACATTTATTTCAAAATAGATTTATAAGTAAGAATGTTGAAACAGAAAATTATTTACGTAGATTATGTAGATATATACATCAAAATCCTTTAAAAGCTAAAATTTCAATTACAGAAGATTATAAATGGAGTAGCTATAATGAGTTTATTTATCAGAGTAAAATTATTAGTTCACAATTAATATTATCAATGTTTGGTCAAACAAAGAAAGAAGCTGTAAAGAATTTTATACAATTTCATAATGATGTGATTAATGAAATGAATGAAGAAATAGAATATGAAGGAATATCAAAATTAACAGACGAACAACTTGAAGAAAAAATTAAAAGGATATTACAGTTGAAGCAAATACAAGAAATATATATGTTGGATAGAAATACAAGAAATGAAAAAATATGTTTATTAAAAAATATACAAGGAACATCAAAAGTTCAGTTAGCTAGAGTGCTAGGAATGAATAGAAAAATGTTAGAAAGAATAATGAAAAGAACATAAAAATATAGGTGAAAGGAGAATGGGGACTAGGTAACATAAAAATGTCTCAAAAAGAAACGTCCCCAATTGGACAAATGGCAAAAAGTAAAACAATTTTTGTATGTAGCGAATGTGGAAATGAATCGAGTAAATGGTTGGGAAAATGTCCAGCATGTAATAGCTGGAATACATTTTATGAGCAAAAAGTAGTAGAAACAAAGGCAGGAGCTCATAAGGATTTAGCAAAAAGTGAAAATAAGCCACAAAAATTAAATTCTTACGAGGCAAAAGAAACATTAAGAACTTCAACAGGTTTTGGAGAGTTAGATAGAGTTTTAGGTGGTGGACTTGTAAAAGGTTCTCTTGTGTTACTTGGTGGAGAGCCTGGAATTGGAAAATCTACTTTAATTTTACAAATATGTGATAAGGTAAAAGGTAAAGGAAAGGTTTTATATGTTTCTGGAGAAGAATCAGCAGAGCAAATAAAAATGAGAGCAGATAGGTTAGGGATTCATAATGATGATATCCTATTTTTAGGAGAAACAGATATTGATGTTGTGAATCAAGCAATTATAGAAGTGAATCCTAAGTTGGTCATTATTGATTCTATTCAAACCATGTATTCAGAAGAGATTTCAGCAGCAGCAGGAAGTGTCAGCCAAGTAAGAGAGATTACTTCACAAGTTATGAGAGTTTGCAAATCTAGAGCAATTACCACCATTATTATAGGTCATGTAACAAAAGAAGGAAATATTGCAGGTCCAAGAGTCTTAGAACATATGGTAGATACAGTATTATATCTAGAAGGTGAAAGATATTTTTCATATAGAGTACTTAGAGGGGTAAAAAATAGATTTGGGTCAACTAATGAAATTGGTATGTTTGAAATGAATGAAGAAGGTATGTGTGAAATTACCAATCCTTCAGATATTTTAATTTCAGAAAGAGAAGATAATCCAGCAGGTTCTTGTATTGTATCTAGTATAGAAGGAACAAGAGCGATTTTAATTGAATTACAAGCTTTAACAACACAAAGTATTTTTGGATTTCCGAAAAGAACAGCAAATGGAACTGATTATAATAGATTAGCTTTATTAATAGCTGTTCTAGAAAAAAGAGCAGGTATTATGTTAGGCAGTCAAGACATCTATTTAAATCTAGTAGGTGGTATTAGAGTAAATGAACCATCTATTGATTTAGGTATGATGATGGCAGTGGTTTCCAGCTTTAAAAATGTGGCAATTCCAAAAGATATGGTCATTATTGGAGAAGTTGGATTGACAGGAGAGGTAAGAAGAATTAACTTGATAGATAAAAGGTTGAAAGAAGCCGAAAAATTGGGATTTAAGAGTTGTATTATTCCAGAATCTAATAAAAAAGACTTGAAAGAAACATATAAATTAGATATAATAAGTGTCAGCAATATTAATGAAGCAATGAAAAAGATAGGATTAAAATAGTTTGATTGCATAATTAAAGGGGAGAAGGGAGATTAATTTTGAAAAAGGTAAAAGAAGATAACATTACATCTGTTTTAAAATTAATAGCTCCAGGAACACCAATAAGAGATGGTCTGGAAAATATATTAAGGGCAAAGACAGGAGCATTATTATTAATTACAGATAATGGAGAAGTCTTAAAAGAAGTGGTTGATGGCGGTTTTGTGATTAATGAAGATTATACATCATCAAAATTATATGAATTAGCAAAAATGGATGGTGCGATTGTATTAAGTGGCGATATGAAGAAAATTCTATATGCTAATGCACAGTTAATTCCAGAACATGAAATCCAAACAACAGAAACAGGAACAAGACATAGAACAGCAGAGAGAACTGCAAAGCAGACAGGAGAATTGGTGATTAGTATTTCACAAAGAAGAAATATTATTACAGTATTTAAAGGAAATGATAGATATGTATTAGAGGATACAGACGTTGTATTAAATAAAGCAAATCAAGCAATTCAAACATTAGAAAAATATAAAAAAGTATTTGATAATAAGTTAAACATATTGAATGAATATGAATTTAATGATATAGTAACATTGCAAAATGTTGTACTTGCTATTCAAAGAGCAGAAATGGTTATGCGAATTGT
>CALXKD010000011.1 GCA_944388795.1 uncultured Clostridia bacterium | reverse complement strand
ACTTTGCATAAATCTACTAATACTTTATATAGTGTTACATAAGCTCCAATTTTTTCATCATTTAATCCTTGATTCCAGAATCTCTCTCTGTTTCTTCTTACATACCAGTTTGATAAACTGTCTGTAAATTCTTCTATTTCTAATGCTGCTCCTGTAATATCATAGCTATCTAATTTATGATCAACATCTTTAATTAATGTATTTAATTTTGAAATAATCCATTTATCCATAACATTTGTTACTTTAAAATCTTTATATTTTAATGGGTTAAATTGATCAATTTCTGCATATAACACATAGAAAGAATATACATTCCATAATGTGCTTAAAAATCCTCTTTGGGTTTCTTTTACATTTTCTAATCCTAGTCTTGTTGGTAACCATGGGGCACTACAAGTATAGAAATGCCATCTTGTTGCATCTGCACCAACTGTGTTTAATAATTCCATTGGGTCTACGCCATTTCCTTTTGATTTAGACATTTTTTGTCCTTTCTCATCTAGAACATGACCTAAAACCACACAGTTTTCAAATGGTGTTCTATTAAATAACGCTGTTCCTACTGCTGTTAATGTATAGAACCATCCTCTTGTTTGGTCAACTGCTTCTGAAATAAATTGTGCTGGGAAGTTGTTGTCAAACATTTCTTTATTTTCAAATGGATAATGCCATTGTGCAAAAGGCATTGAACCTGAGTCAAACCAACAGTCAATAACTTCTTTTGCCCTATGCATTTTCTTGCCACATTTTGGACATTTCAAATATACATTATCAATATATGGTTTATGCAATTCTATATCTTCTGGTACATCAATTCCTTTTTCTTTTAGTTCTGCAATAGAACCAATACATTCTTGATGTCCACAGTTTTCATCCTCACAAGTCCAGATTGGTAGTGGTGTTCCCCAATATCTATCTCTTGAAATTCCCCAGTCAATAACATTTTCTAGGAATTTTCCAAATCTTCCTGTTTTAATCGTTTCTGGATACCAATTTACTTTGCTGTTATTTTCAACTAATTCATCTCTTAGTTTACTCATAGCAACAAACCAGCTTTCTTTTGGATAATATAAAAGTGGTGTATCACATCTCCAGCAATGTGGATATGAGTGCATATGTTTTTCTTTGCTAAATAATTTATTTTCTTGTTTTAGCCATTTACAAATATCTTCATTACAATCTCTTACAAATCTTCCAGCCCATGGCTCTACTTCTTTTACAAATTTTCCTTCTTTGTCTACTAGGTTGATAAATGTGATACCATTTTGTTTTGCAACATAACTATCATCTTCACCATAAGCAGGTGCAATATGAACAATACCTGTACCATCTGTTAATGTTACATAATCTCCATGAATGACTTCAAATGCTTTTCCTTCTACTTCTCCAAATGGCATTAATCTTTCATATTTTGTACCTAATAATTCTTCACCTTTAAATGTTTTTACAACATCATATGGTGTTTCTTTTAATACAGTTTCTAGTAAATCTTTTGCTAAAATATAGTTTTCATATACTGGTTCATCATCTGTTCCAATATTTGCTTTTACTTCAGCATATTCATATGATTTATTAACACATAATGCTAAGTTTGATGGTAATGTCCATGGAGTTGTTGTCCATGCTAAGATGTATGTGTTATCTTTTCCAACAACTTTGAATTTCGCAATACATGTTAAGTCTTTTACATCTTTGTATCCTTGTGCTACTTCGTGTGATGATAAAGCTGTTCCACATCTTGGGCAATATGGCATAACTTTATGTCCTTCATAAAGTAATCCTTTTTCCCACATTTGTTTTAATGCCCACCATACAGATTCAATATATTCATTATGATAAGTAACATATGGATCATCCATGTCTACCCAGAATCCAACTTTGTTTGTCATTTCCTCCCATAGATGAACATACTCAAAAACACTTTCTTTACATTGTTTTACAAATTTTTCAACACCATATTCTTCTATTTGTTGTTTTCCTGAAATACCTAGTTTTTTCTCTATCTCTAGTTCTACTGGTAAGCCATGTGTATCCCATCCAGCTTTTCTAATAACTCTGTATCCCTTCATAACTTTATATCTTGGAATTAAATCTTTCATAACCCTTGTTTCAATATGTCCTACATGTGGTTTTCCATTTGCTGTTGGAGGTCCATCATAAAAGGTAAAATATCGTTTTCCTTGATTTCCATTAAGGCTTTTCTTTATGATGTCTTTATCCTTCCACATTTTCGCAACATCATTTTCCATTCCGACAAAACCATTTTGCAATTCTACTTTTTTGTACATACAAATTCCTCCTTTTTTATATAATCAAAAAAAGCTATTCAATCCCAACTTAGGACGAAATAGCTTTACTTTCCGCGGTACCACCTATTTTAACCAATTAATTTTCTTTTAATTAGTTCTCTCATTTATCTTTAACGCAGATTTACGACTACACTTACTTTCATTTCAGTCTAGTAACAGTTAGGGGATAATAAATAGAGTTTACTTACCAAATTCACAGCTACCTTTGGCTCTCTTTAAGATATTATGCCATTTATCGTGTCCTGACTATTGTTTTTCTATATTATGTTCCTTATTATATCATGTTTTTTATATTTTTCAAGTGATTTTTGATATTTTTATTCAAATCATTATTTTTATCCTATTTCGTTCTTTAAAAACTTTCCTATATTTTTTACTCAAATATAGGATAACCTTCTTTTCCTAAAATCCAAGACTTCCATAAGATATCTTGTTCAGTAACAGATGAAACATAATCATTTAATTGAGTTACAAAGTTATTATCAGAGATATCTTCACAATATACTGGTGTCCCTATAGCATTTGCAAATCCACCAAATGCTCCTATTGTTTGATTTGTATAAAATACATTTTCTATTGTAGGGGATGATGCTGTATCGTATGCCCAATTAAATCCAATAATATCCCCTTGATTATTACTCCCTTCGACTTTTGAATAATTATATACATTTTTTATCTTTGTTCCAGTATTATGGTATTTGTATCCCATAATCCCACCAGCATTTACGCCTTTAACTCTTCCCACATTATAACAATTATATATATTTACAGCTCCAGCTGTTGTCCCTCCTATTATTCCTCCTGCTGAATTTCCTTGTATACTTCCTTTATTATAACAGTTTATGCAATTCCTTGTCGTTCCAGCATATATATACCCAATAATTCCACCAGCACTATTCTTAGCATTTATACTAGCTGAATTATAGCAATTATTTATAAATATATTTTCGTCAGCATATCCTACCAATCCTCCTGCGCTACCTGTTAGTGCATTAATACTTCCTGTTATTCCTAAATTTTGTATTGTTCCTTGACCTCTAGCAAATAGTCCAGCATATCCTTCTGATACATTTTCATAAATATTTTGTATTTCAAAATTCTTTCCATCAAAAGTACCATAAAAACTATTTATTGGTGTAAATCCACTTCCAGAAGTATCTGTTAATAAATTTCTTAATTCTTCTATTGAATTGCAATTTAGCATTTTTCCATTTGTATAAGATAATCTTGATTCAAAATTTAATGTTCTTTTCAATTCTATATAAGAATTTTGATAGTTCATATAATTTTGAGACCATTCTACTAAATCTTCTATACACCAAATCTCATATGGTTTTTCTTCACTTCCATCTAATGTTTCTCCATCTTTTCCAACAGTAATATCTCCTGGATATTTGTCTTCTACAATTTCATAAGCACCATCTACATGTCCCTCTTTATCTACTGTGTAATATCTTTTACTTTCTTTAAATACAACTTCAAATTCATCTCCGACATCTGCTACTTCTGTCTTTCCTTCTTTTGTTTCCTTATCTAGCTCACTTTGTAATTCACTTTTCTCAATATTCCCATATTTATTATTCCCCATTGCCTGTACCGTTGCTTTTTCTACAATTTCTTTTTCATTTGATATTTCTGTTTCTTCCTTTGCTTGTCCTGCATTTCCTATAATACCATTATCTCCTGTTATCGCACTTATGGTAATTCCTGCTAAAATTAATAATATAATAATTGTAATCACTAGTACTAATAGTGTAATTCCTTTTTCTTTCCTTATCTTTTGCATGTTCTTTGCTCCTTTCACCTTTCATTAAGTTAGATACTTAAGGTAAAAAGAAAAAAGTAGAAATCGCTTATTGTAAATAACTTTACCAGCTTTCTCTACTTTCTATTTTCCATTTTCTTTATTTATTTTTTATTGTTTATTTTTATTCTTTCTATCTATTGACTTTAACTTATTTTATTGATATTATATTTTTAGTTTTTCGGTCGTTAAGTATCTAACTTAACGATATTTTTTTAATAAAATATAAAATTATAACAAATTAATTTCTTCTATTGTTAAACCTGTTATCTCTTGTATAAATTCAACTTCTACACCTTTTTCTTTCATCTTTTTAGCAATTTCTTTTTTTCCTTCCTCTATTCCTTTTTTCTTTGCCTCATTCATTTCCGTATTATAGGTTAATCTACTTCTTTCTCTAATTTCGTATAACTCTCTTTCATATTCATCTGCACTCATTTCTTTTAATTGTTCTATGGCTTCTTTGATTTCTTCATTTTCTTTTTTATATTCTTCCATCATCTTTTGATCGCCCCCAATTACATATAACCATTTTTCTAGTAAATCTGCCACCTTTGGTTTCTTTTTCTTGAACTTTGGTAATTCTATAATATAGTATTTTACCATATCCGTCAAATATTCTTCTTCTTCTTTTTCATATCCCATATTGACATATCGGATTTCTTCTGTTTTCTCATATTTTAACATCGCCAAACTTAAATATGCATTTCGTTTTACGATATTATCATTGATAATACATATAATAATTGTATCTTTTACGTTTTTATATTCTTCTGATACCTTGATATCTCCTGCTATTAATTTTGCATTATACACAATTAATCTTCTTTCAATAGCTGTCGTATTTCCCACTTGTAACTCAATATCCACCATTGTATTTTCATTTATTTCCGCTTTGATATCTAATATACTTAATTTCTCGTCTATTGCTTCTTTTGGTATTTCTGGATTTTTTACTTCTATCTTTTTGATATTGATTTTTAATATCGCCTCTAATAGGCTTTTTAATATTTTTTTATTTCCTCCTTTTCCAAATATTCTTTTAAATACGTAATCATTTGATAATGGTAGCATTTCTACTTCTTTTAGTTTGTTTAAATTGCTCATCTATCTTCTCCTTTCATTCTATCAAATTCCTATTGCTTATTCAACAAATAAATTTGATTTTTCTTTATAAAAATACATTAGAAATATTTTTATATAAATAACTATATAAATTTAATATGAGAATTAGGAATATGAGGAATTAGAAAAACTACAAAATAACAGATTATGAATAAGAAATAAAACATATAATATAATAACTTTAAAATATGAATTTAAAGAATTTCATTTACTTATTATTTATTTTATAGTCGAATATATAGATTTAAAAAATTGTTTTCTAATATAAATAAAATTATACATACATATAAAAATAAATTGAAATTTTATAAATACAAAAAATATCTCTAATTGTATTTCCATTATTTTACAATACAATTAGAGATTTTGCAATATCTTATTTGTTATCTTACAAATATCATTTACTATTTTATAATTTAAACTTTAATTCTATTAGTTTCTATTATCAAATACAGGATATTCATCTCCTCCCTTTATCCATTTTTTTAACTCAATCCCTTCCCTTGTTGCATTTTCTATTACATAGTTATTAAGCTTTTCTATTATTTCACTTGATTTCATTTCTGAATCTGTAAGACCTTGTATATCCTCTAATGCCTCTGCACTAGTATTCCATCCTCCAATTCCTTTTGAAATATTCGTGTTTAAATAATAACAATTTTGTGTTATCAATAAGTCATTACTTAAGTTTAATCCTCCTATAATTCCACCTACAGTACTTCCTGATATTCTTCCCATATTATAACAATTTTCTATATTCTTTTCTGCCCAATAAGAATATCCTAAGATACCTCCTGCATTCTTTTCAGCTTTTATATTTCCTAAGTTGTATGTATTAATAATATTAATTTTAAACATAGTAGTTCCAACAATTCCACCTGCACCTTCATATCCTCCATTTTTATCCTTATTTAATATTTCTCCCGTATTGCAACAATTAATAATTTTGGTATTTTCATATGCCATTCCAATAATTCCGCCAGAGAAATTTAGTCCTTCGATTTTCCCATAGTTTATGCAATCAGCAATCATTAAGGTCTTATCTGATGCACCTGATCCACGACTACCGACAATTCCTCCTGTTGAAGATGTAGTTTTAATATTTACATGATTTATACAATTTTGTAGCATTATATTATTCCCTCCAGACACTAAGGATACCGTTCCTACTATGCCTCCACCAGAGTTTCCTATCATTTCTCCTGAAATTCTTAAATTTTCTATAACTACACTACTTGTATTTTCTATTTTAGCAAATAATCCTATTTCTCTATCTTCTCTGTCAATATATATTTCTTTTATCCAATAATTTTGACCGTCAAAAACGCCACCAAACCACGCATTTTCAACCATTCCTATTGGTTGGAATCCGTTTTCTGTTGTCATTTCATTCATCAATGTATTTCCATCATTTTCATTACCATTAATATCTCCAAAGTCAGTTCTTTCACTATTTTGATATGATAATTTTGACTTAAAATTAAGGCTTGTTTTTAGCACAACATATTTTGAAAAAAAACTATTTGTACTTGTTATTTGTATTGGACTACTATTTTCTAATCTAATTCCCTCTCCATTTACCATATTTGAAAAAGCCACTAAATCTTCTATACACCAAATTTCATATGGTTTTTCCTCACTTCCATCTAGTTTCTCTCCATCTTTTCCAACAGTAATATCTCCCGGATATTGATCCTCTATAATTTCATAAGCACCTTCTACATTTCCATCTTTATCTACTGTATAATATCGATTACTTTCCTTAAATATAACTTCAAATTCATCTCCCACATCTGCTACTTTTGTCTTTCCTTCTTTTGTTTCCTTATCTAGTTCACTTTGTAATTCACTTTCCTCAATATTCCCATATTTATTATTTCCCATGGCTTGTACAGTTGCTTTTTCTACTATTTCTTTTTCATTTGCAATCTCTGTTTTCTCTTTAGCTTGTCCTGCATTTCCTATAATTCCATTATCTCCTGTAATGGCATTTATTGTAATTCCTGCTAATATTAATAATATGATAATTGTAATTACTAATGCTAGTAATGTAATTCCTGTTTCTTGCTTATTTCTTTTAGATTTCATATGTCATACCTCTTTTCTTTATTTTCTTTTGTTTTCATGTATTTTTCTTAATTTTCTATTTTCTTTTAGTTATTTACTTAACGATTGAAAACTAAATATATAATAGCAATAAAAAATAGTAAAGTCAATAGATAAAGTGAAGAGAAAAAATAAAAATAAAATAAAGAAATATAGAAAAATAAAAAAACGGAAATGATTTGTTTTTATAGTAAAATCAAGTCATTTCCGTTTTTTTAGTATATACCTTAAGTAAATAACTTAACGATATTTTTTTATATATTTTTTTGGAAAATTGGATATCCATCCTTTTCTAAAAACCATTTCTTTAACTCAATACCTTCTTTTGTTCTATTTTCTGTTACATAGTTATTAAGCTTTTCTAATATATCATTTGATTTCATTTCTGTATTTGTCACCCCATAAATCTCTTCTAATGATTCTTTGCTAGCATCCCATCCGCCAATTCCTTTTGAAATATCTGCATTTAGATAGTAACAATTTTGTGTTGTTAATATTTCATTTGTTGTATTTAATCTTCCTAGAATACCACCTGCAATTTTTCCTGATACTTTTCCAATGTTATAGCAATTTTCTATATTTGCTGCATTCCAATCTAAATTTCCGATGATTCCTCCTGCATTTTCATTAGACTTTATATCTCCTAAATTATATGTATTTATCACATTTGCCTTTTGATATGAATCCCCCATAATTCCACCAACATTTGTATTACCTGATATATTCCCAATATTGTAGCAATTTATTACTTTAACACCATTATTATAATGCCATCCCAAAATACCTCCTACATTTTCTTTTCCAATAATTGCTCCTTGATTTATACAGTTAGATATGATAATCCCTTTTTTTCCTGAACCAGAAGCAATACTTCCTACAATTCCCCCTACTGTATTTCCTTCTATTATTACATTGCTAACACAATTTTCTATTTGTATACAAGTTTCAGAGTTATCATTGACACTTAATAGAGCTGAACCAAGTATTCCTCCTACAGTTCCTCCAATCATATTTCCTGAAATTTCCAAATCTTTAATAATTATACTATCAAATTGTGCCATAACATTTGAAAACAAGCCTACTGTTTTATCTGGTTTATTGATATAAATATTTTTTATCTTCTTGTGATTTCCATCAAAAATACCAGAAAACATTTTACCTTCTAAACTACTATTTTCTCCAATTGGAGAAAATCCTTCATTTTCTGTTAATAACTTTTTTAATTCTTCAATGGATTGACAGCTTTGAATATTTCCCTCTACAGATATGTTTCCATTTACATAGGATAAATCTGAATTAAAATTTAAATCTCTCATTAGTTTCACATATTTGTATATAAAAGGATTTCCTTTATTTACTTGATTCGAAAATGCACATAAATCCTCTATGCACCAAATTTCATATGGTTTTTCTTCACTTCCATCTAGTGTTTCTCCATCTTTTCCTACTGTAATATCTCCTGGATATTTGTCTTCTACAATTTCATAAGCTCCTTCTACATGTCCTTCTTTATCTACTGTATAATATCGATTGCTTTCGTTAAATACAACTTCAAATTCATTTCCGACATCTGCTACTTCTGTCTTTCCTTCTTTTGTTTCTTTATCCAGCTCACTTTGTAATTCACTTTCCTCAATATTCCCATATTTATTATTTTCCATTGCCTGTACTGTTGCTTTTTCTATAATTTCTTTTTCATTGGCAATCTCTGTTTCCTCTTTTGCTTGTCCTGCATTTCCTATAATTCCATTATCTCCTGTTATTGCACTTATGGTAATTCCTGCTAAAATTAGTAATATGATAATTGTAATCACTAGTACTAATAGTGTAATTCCTTTTTCTTTTCTTATCTTTTGCATGTTCTTTGCTCCTTTCACCTTTCATTAAGTCAGATACTTAATGAAATTTTTAAAGAAGCTATTTTTATGATTATTTATATATTTTCAGCCTATTTTTTATCTTATCTTTTTTCCCTTTTGCATATTCATTTATTTTGATAAATATCTCCTAAAAATACTTGATTTTCTTTGCAATTATGATATAATTTTTTTAGTAAAAAATTCATTGAGTATCTGACTCAATGAATTTATTTTTTTCTTTTATATAGTTTATTCACATGTTAACTTTCCATTATTTCCTATCTTCCATAAATTCCACCCTTGTTCTGTTAATTTATTATTCTGTATATATGTATTTAGACTAGTTATTACATCTTGAATATCTTCCATTTCAAATACTGTGATTTCTGTTTCTGCTTCATTACTTCCTGTTACCTTTTCTATATTATTTAACATAAAGGAATTGGTTAATTCATATTTTTCTTGATTTTGCCAATATGTAAGATCCATTCCACATATGCCTCCTGCATAAGAGGTAGATTGAATTTTTCCTGTATTAACGCAATTTTGTATGGTTAATGTACCAAGATTATTTATTCCTATGATTCCTCCTGCTCCACCATAATACCAATTGCTTTTATTTCCATCATATATAACTGCTCCTTGATTTATACAATTTTTTATTGTACTATTTCCATAATTATTTCCACATAATCCTCCTACTCCTAAATTCACACTTGCACTCGATTTTATGGTTCCCTGATTTGTACAGTTTACCATTTCTCCTCCATTTATATACCCACATATCCCTCCAACTGTTGAAGTTGATTCTATATTTGCAAAATTACTACAATTTTTTATGCTTCCCTTTACATCATTTGCAATTATTCCTGCTGCTGATCCACCATATATTTCCACATAATTCTTTACATTTTCTATATGACTATTTCCTTCATCTGAAATAATTCCTGCAGCATTATTCTTACTATATATATTTCCTTTTATTGTAATATTCTTAAAATTTGCATTGTTTAAAGATAAAATAAATCCTGCATTATCTTGTTTAGAAATATATATATTACTTATAGTGTGATGATTCCCATCAAATGTACCTGAAAATTGTTGTATGGGCTTAAATCCTTCTCCCTGTTTTAATTCTTCTATTAGAATATCTATATTTCCATCTTGATTCACATCGCCGTAATCTTTTGTTTCACTATTCGCATATGATAATTCTGATTTAAAATTTAAGTTAGTGCATAACTTTATATATGAATACGCATATTGGCTATAATTTTTAGACCATTCTATTAAATCCTCTATGCACCATATCTGATATGCAGTCTTTTCAGTCTTTCCGTCTAATGTTTCTCCATCTTTTCCAAACGTAATATCTCCTGGATATTTGTCTTCTATTACAGGATATTCTCCCTTTACATTTCCAGCTTTATCTACTGTATAATATCTGTTACTTTCAACAAATGTAACCTCTAATTCCTCTTCATTATTGGTTACTTCTGTTTTCCCTTTATCAGTTTCTTTATCTAGCTCACTTTGTAATTCACTTTCCTCAATATTCCCATATTTATTATTTCCCATGGCTTGTATAGTTGCTTTTTCTACAATTTCTTTTTCATTGGCTATTTCTGTTTCTTCTTTTGCATTTTTTGTATTTCGTATAATTCCATTATCTCCTGTTATTGCACTTATGGTAATTCCTGCTAAGATTAGTAATATGATAATTGTAATCACTAATGCGATTAATGTAATCCCCTGTTCTTTTCTAGTATTTTTCTTTCTCATAAAATCCCTCTTTTCTATATTCTCCTTTGTTTTTAAGCCTTTCATAGATTTTTATATTTTCCTTTAGTTAATCACTCTAAGAAATTCAAAATCTTCTTCATATGTTCATATACCTACACTTTGAGGTTTTATTTTATTTTTTTTACTTTATTTTTTAATTTTAAAAAATGTTATATTTTAAATTTTTTATTGCTATATCTGTTTTTTATTGATATAATTTAAATGAAAAAAGTCTTAGAGTGATTAACTCTAGGACTTTTTTTCATTTCCAGTATTTTGTTTTATATAATTTATTATATTAGGAAATACTATTAAATAATATAAAGTAATTGGAGGATGACTATGAATCAAATTATTAATATTGATTTTAATAAACATATTGAGCAATCACAAGATATTACGAATAAAGTTAATCCATCTCCTTCAACTAAGAAAATTTCTAAAAAGACTTTTAATATTCAATTTGTTCTTTCAATTACTGCCATTTTTATTATTTCTTCTGTATTTATCTATTACAAATTTTCTTTAAATTTAAGAGAAGATTTTTCTAACTTATTAATTAATAACTATAGTATAACCAAATTATACGCAAATAATCATGACCACGTGCAAAATAATGACGAACTTTCTGCAGATACTATTATTGGTATTATTGAAATTCCGAATCTAAATATATCTTATCCTATTTTTAATGAATTAAATGACGAATTATTAAAAACTTCCGTCTGCAAGTTCTATGGACATTTTCCTTCTGATGCCAATAATACAGAAGATTTTAATTTATGTATAGCAGGACATAACTATGACAATGATAAATTTTTTAGTAATATAAAAGATTTAAATATAGAAGATAAAATCATATTATATGATCATTTAGATAATCAATTTATATATTCTGTTATAAAAAAATATGAAGTAAAACCAGATGACTTAACTCCTGTATATACTACCATTACAAATTCTTATGAATTAACACTGGTTACCTGTAATAACTTTAATGGAAATAGAATCATTATAAAAGCAAAAATTGAAGATGCTTAACATCTTCAATTTATATCTATTTATTAATCAATATTTCTATAATCTTTTATTTTCTTATATGCATAAACTGCTGATATTCCGAATACAACTACTAATAATACGGTTGGTAAAGAATCTTGTATACCTGTTTTTGGTAAATTATTAGCTGTATTTGTTCTATTACTTGTGTTATTTCTTAATGCATTTATATTTTGAACATTGCTTGAATTTCTATTTCTATTTGTATTTGTGTTTGTGTTTGTATTCGTATTTGTATTTCCTGTGTTTGTATTGTCTGTTGATGATGAGTTTCCACCTAATAAATCATTAAATCCTTCATCTGTTGCTGCTTTTACTGGTAATGCTGTAAATGCAAGCATTGCACTAACTAAAATTACTAAAAAACTTTTTAAAATAATTGATTTTTTCATATTACCTCTCCTTACTTCAAATAGTATATTTCTCTTTTCTCTATAAACAATTATTATTATATCATGATTTTTTAATAATTGCAAGTATATAAACACACTATTCCTCATTTGTTTAATTTATAGATATAATATACTTATTTTATTTTATAGTCAATAGTTTTTATTCTTTTTTTATTTTACATTTTTATTACAAAATATTTACATGTGTTACACATTAAACTTAAATAAAACAATATCTCCATCTTGCATAACATAGTCTTTTCCTTCTGATCTGACTAATCCTTTTTCTCTAGCTGCAACCATTGAACCTTGTTCTACTAAATCTTTAAAGGAAACAACTTCTGCTTTTATAAATCCTCTTTCAATGTCTGAATGTATCTTTCCTGCTGCTTGTGGAGCCTTTGTTCCTTTCTTAATTGTCCACGCTCTAACCTCTGGCTCTCCTGCTGTTAGGAATGACATTAATCCTAATAAATCATAACTTTTCTTAATAACCTTATCTAAGCCTGATTCATCTAAGCCTAACATCTCTAGCATTTCTTTTTTATCATTATCATCTAATCCTGATAACTCCTCTTCTACTTTTACACATAATGGTATTACTTCTGCCTTTTCCTTCGCAGCATATTCTTTTACCTTTTTGACCATTTGGTCATTTTCTGCATCACTCAATTGTTCCTCAGATACATTTGCAATATATAATATTGGTTTTGTTGTTAATAAAAACATATCTTTTACTAAAACTTGTTCATCCTCATTAAAATCAATAGCTCTTGCTGAAATTCCATTTTCTAAATTTTCTTTTATTTTTTCCAACAAATCAATTTCTTCTTGGTATTTTTTATCTGCTTTTAAATTTTTCTTAGCCTTGTCTAATCGTTTATTAACAGTTTCTATATCTGCAAAGATTAATTCTAAATTAATTGTTTCAATATCTCTTATTGGATCTATACTTCCATCTACATGCACAATATTAGAATCTTCAAAACATCTCACTACTTCACATATAGCATCTGTTTCACGAATATGTGATAAAAATTTATTTCCTAGTCCTTCTCCTTTACTCGCTCCCTTTACCAATCCTGCTATATCCACAAATTCAATAACTGCATGTGTTGTTTTTTGTGGATGATACATATTGGTTAATACATCTAATCTTTCATCTGGAACAGGTACAACTCCAACATTGGGTTCTATTGTACAAAATGGATAATTGGCACATTCTGCTCCTGCTTTCGTTATACTATTAAATAATGTACTTTTTCCTACATTTGGTAATCCGACGATTCCTAACTTCATTTTTTCATTCCCTCTTTTTATATTCCATAATTCGTAAGAACCTAACTTACCCAGGTATTTTATCACACTTATATTTCTTAGTCAAATTATTTTATATAAATAGATGGATCAACTTGAATAGCATCTTTTAATATTTCAAAATGTAAATGTGGCTCATCCGCAATTTCAAATACAGCACTATTTCCAACTGTTCCTATAGATTGTCCCTTTTCTACAGTTTCTCCTTCTACGACAAATTCAGAAGTTAATAGATTAGAATATACCGTTTGATACGTATCATCATGTTCAATCACAATTGTTAATCCATATCTAGGATCATTTTTTATTGATTTTACCACTCCTGCTTCTGCTGCTTTTACAACTGTTGTTTTATCTGCTTTTATATCAATGCCATTATGTGTAACCCATTCTTCTAATGTTTCTGAATATACTAAATTCTCTTGAGCAAATTCTCTTACAATTTCTCCTTCAACTGGTTTTTGAAATGTCAATTCCTTTACTTCTTCTGTTCCTTCTGGCTCCTCTACTGTTGTATTTTGTTCTGTATTTGTACTAACATTACTACTTTCTACAGTTTCATTGATTGTTGTATTTTGTGTTGTTGTATTTTGCATCTCTTCCTGTTGAATTTCATTTTCACTTTCCTCGACTGTTTTTCCAATTTCTGTACTAGCACTCTCTGTTTCATTATTATTTTCAAGAACACCTGTCATTTCTTCTAGGGTCATTGTCTCATCTTTTACATCCTTGTTTATTTTTTGACTATACAATAATAGTGAAATAATAATAATGGCTACAATAATTGCTCCCATAACCACATAAGAAATAATTTTATCATTTATATGCTTATCCCCTATATTTTTTAAACGAATATCTTTTTTCATATAATCCTCCTTAAATACTTTATTATTACAAGTATTTCCTTTTTTTAAAAGATTATACATTTAAAAAAGAAAATATAATTTTATTTATATTTTCTTTAAAATTTATATAGAATTAACATCTTTAATTTCTATTCCTACATAAAAATGATTTATAATATCTTCTGCTGAACTTCCACTTTTAGCCATACTATCTGCCCCTGTCTGACTCATTCCTACACCATGACCATATCCTGTTACTGTAAACTTTATTTTTCCGTCTATCTTTTCTATTTCAAAATTTGTAGATCTTAAACCAAATATAGTTCTTGCCTCTGTTCCCGAAATTTCATGATTACCAAATTTTATTGTTTTGACTCTTCCGCTACTTGTATATTCTAATATTTTTATATCTTCTTCATTATTAAAATCTATTTGAATATCTGCATATTTCTCCTTCAATTTTTCTACTATTTCTTCATTGCTTAGTTCTACTTCTGAATTATATTGTGTATATCCATCCTCTCCTGCTGTTTCTACCACTTGAAGATAGGGCATATTACTCCCACCTCCCCATACATCTACTGGTAATTCTGTTTTTCCTCCACTATTAGAATGAAAAAAAGCATTGATTGGCTCATTATTATATGTTATGATTTTCCCCTTTGTTTCATTTACACAATCTTCTATCTTTTTCCACTTTTCCTCTTTATCTCCGTCCCATCTCGCTAATCGGTCTTCTTTTGAAATCCAAGCCTGGCAACAATTCGAATCGTCGCAGATATCTGCATTATCATGCTTTTTATGATTGATTTTATAAATGGTATATGTTCTTGCAACAATTGCCTGTGCTTTTAATGCCTCCTTTTCAAAATCTACTGGCATTTCAGCAGATACCACATGGCAAAGATATGTATCTAATGCTACTTCTTCTACCGCATTTGTATCTGTATGTAATAATTTTATAGTTCCATATTTATTATATATATATTCTTCTGAAATTTCTTCCTGATTTTCTGCTATATTTTCATTTTCTTGTGAAGATGTTGCCACTTCCCATTTGGTTAACAATGCTGGTAAGATAAAACAAATAAATAGAAAGGCAAAAAAATAGATAAAAATTTTTTTCAATTTATCACCTCTTTATGAAATTAGCTTCATTTTCATATTATCTAAAATTTTTCTTTCTAATCTTGAAACTTGCACTTGTGTAATTCCAAGAATTTTTGCTACTTGAGATTGCGTTTTATCTTTATAAAATCTTAATAATATTATTTCTTTTTCTCGATTGTCTAGTCCTTCTATCAATTGTTTTATTGCTAATTTATTTGTGATACGTTCTTCTTCATTTTTATCTGATGAGATTTTTTCTATTAAATTGATACTATTTCCATCTTTATTGTCTGTATAAAAACTACTATCAATGGATTCTACTGTTTTGTTTGCTTCTAATGCCAATCCTATATCCTCTTTTGATATTTTCAATTCTTTTTCTAACTCTTCAATAGTTAATTCTCTTCCTTTTTTATTTAAATTCTCCCTTTGCAGCTCTCTTATTTTCATTCCTAATTCTTTAATTCCTCTACTAACCTTTATTGGTCCATCATCTCTAATATATCTTTTAATTTCTCCTATCATATAAGGAACTGCATAAGTAGATAATTTTACGTCATAATTGGTATCGAATCTTTTAATGGATTTTATAAATCCCATACAGCCAATCTGATATAAATCCTCTAAATCATATCCTCTTCCATTAAATCTTTTGACAATACTCCATATAAGTCCATTATTATCTCTAATCATTCTTTCTAATTCATATTTATCACCAGATTGTGCCTTCTTAATTGCCTCTACACTATTTTCAAACATAGCCTACCTCTATTCTTTTGTAATCATTTCAAATTCATCATCTGTTTCCTCATTTTCCATTTTATTTTTTATAACTTTACTCATCGTTACTTTTGTTCCTAACCCTACAACAGATTCCACATCTACTCTGTCCATAAAACTCTCCATAATGGTAAATCCCATTCCAGACCTTTCTAAATTCGGTTTTGTTGTATACAATGGTTCTTTTGCTATATCCACATTTTCTATTCCTTTTCCTTTATCAGATATTTCCAAAATAATTTCATTTTCTGTTAGCCTAGCAAATATTTTAACAATACCTTGTTTTTTATCATATCCATGAATAATACAATTTGTAACAGCCTCAGAAACTGCTGTTTTTATATCTGCTAATTCTTCAATTGTTGGATCTAATTGAGATGCAAAAGCTGCAACTGTAATTCTTGCAAATGCTTCATTTGCGGATTTACTAACAAATTCTAATTTCATTTCATTTTCAATTTCACTTTTCATCTTCTTTTCCTTTTAATATATATTTAGGTTTTTTTAAGGTATGCCTATAAATCCCCGTATTTTTATAATACTTATGAAACTTTTAAATCTGTAATAGGTATTAGTCGTAATATTCCACTCATTTCAAAAATTTTTTTAATACTGTTTGTTAGATTAGCAAGTGCAACTGTTCCTCCTAGCATTTTTACAAACTTATACCTTCCGATAATCAATCCTATCCCTGCGCTATCCATGAATGTAACACAATTAAAATCAAATACAACTTTTTTAGGCATATATCTTTCAATTTCATAATCCGCCCTCCTTCTTATCTTTTGAACACTAAAATCATCAATTTCATCTGTTATTTTAAAAATTAATAACTTGTCCTTTTCATAAAATTTTGATTCCATTATAGCCTCCTTTAAATTTCTTCTTGTATTATATTCTCTTTTCCAATATTTTCCAAGAGTGAAATATAAGAAGTTTTGTCGTTTTATAAGAAGTTTTCGACAAAGCTCAATTGGGGACATTTCTGTTTGGGACATTTTTATGTAAAACTATTTTCACTTCTTAAATTTACATAAAAATGTCCCAAACAGAAACGTCCCCAATTGGACACAATTATTCATCATCTAAAGTTTCATCATATTCATACTCATACGTAATTTCTTCTTCTACTGGTTTTTTAGTTTTCTCAATTTTTTCCTTTATATGTCTACCTTCCTCTAAATCCTCCTCGATTCTATTTTTATCCAATTTTACTTTTTCTGATTTCTTCTGTTCCCTATCTTTTGTTTCTTCCTTTATACTTCCTTTTGATTTTTGCATACATTTATTTATCATATGATTTGTTTTATCTAATAAATCTGGGATATAGTCTAAAAGCTTGTCTATTGAAGAGCTATAATTTACTGGCATTAGTTTTACATTTTCTCCTTGGATAACCAAAAATGCAATTGGATTAATGGTAACACCTGCTCCTGAACCACCTCCAAATGGTAATCTATATTGTACCTCTTCTTCTTTTTCTTTTTTCCTATACTCATCAACTGTTTCTCCTTTAAATTCACTTCCTCCTGCCGCAAATCCAAAGGATACTTTTGATATTGGTATAATGACAATATTATTAGAAGTTTCAATTGGCTCTCCTATAATGGTATTGACATCTATCATATCTTGAATACTATTCATAGCTGTAGTCATAAGACCTTCTATTGGATGTTCGCTCATGATTTTTCATTCCTCCTTTTTTATTAAATACATATATGATATTTATAATATGTATCACTTTTATTTGAAATATACCAGAAATTGCAATTTTTATAAAATTCTGGTTCATATATATCGGTTCTATTTTATATTTTACCCTATCTTCTTTTGCAGACAATCTCGAAATCCCTATTGAGAATATACTTGAAAAAATAGCAACTAATATAGCGGTTAGAAATGCATTTTCTGTTCCTACTGTCGTTCTTATATTTAAATCTTCAATATGAATACCTTTACTTACCGCTTTCATGATCTCCACAAAATTAACATCTATTTTATTTCTGTTATCCCATATATCCTTTTCTAACTTTTTTATCTTTTCCTTCATTTTTAAAGTATTTTGTATTTTCTTTAATTTTGGTTTTGTCATTGTAAATTTTATTATCGGTATATTTCCTAGTATATTCAATTTTAAAATTATCTCATATCCATCTTCAATATGATTTTCTCTTTGTGACTGTATTACTAGATTTATGATTTTTATTTCTATTTTTGATGTTATAATGATAAGTGTGACTATAAGAATAATAAGTAAAATAAAAAGAAAAACCAATATAGTTGCCTCCTTTTATAAAGCAATTTTTATTAGTTTTTCCTTTTTTTCACATTTTAAACATTCTATGCTCTTTTTGTTTTCTCAACAGTGATATCCCCAAATAGTTTTTCTTGTGTGGTTTCTACTTTTTTTCTTCTTGACATTTCCAATAATCCGCTAAATGCCGTTACCACTTCTTGTTTATTGTGTTTATTTAATGAGAATAATTTATTAAATACAAATCGTTTTTGCTTCACTAATACTTTAAACATTTCTTTTACTTTACTTGCTACTGTATAATTTTCTACTAATGCAATTTTTTCAATATTTTTAGCATTTTGATTGATTTTTACACGATTTCTTTCCATTAATTCTTTATACATATTCGGAATAACTGTATTATCATAATCCTTTTCTAATTTTTGTTTTGGAAGTTTTATATTTTCTGGTCCTTTATAATATTGATTTCCATTTTCTATATAATTTTGCTTTAAGACTTTACTAATTTCTTTAAACTTTTTGTATTCAATAATTCTTCTAATTAATTCTTCTTCTGTTAATTCCTCCTCCTCTTCTTCTTGTTTTGGAAGTAAACTTTTTGATTTTAAGTATAACAAAGTAGATGCCATTACAACAAATTCACTGGCAATTTCTAAATTCATTTTTTCCATTTCATTTAAATATTGTATGTATTGATCTGTTATTTCATTTAAATGAATATCATAAATATTCATTTTATTTTTTTCAATTAAATGACATAATAAATCAAGAGGACCCTCAAAGTTCTCTATTTTTATTGCATATTTTTTAGTTTCTAATGTTAAAATTGACATGTATCTTTCTCCTCTTTTTATATATCTTCCATTGCTATATCGATATTTTCTCTTTTATATCCCTTTTTCATTAGATATTGTTTTATTTCTTCTAATTCTAATGAGCTTACCTTTTTGTTCGCTATATTTCTTGCAGATTTTATTTCATATTGCTTTAGTTCTTCTTTATTTTGATAAATATACTCTTCTATATCTTCTTTTTTTATTCCTTTACTATATAACTTATATTCTATCTCACGAATTGATAGATTTTTTAAGGCCATAAAATTATTAACTGTTTTTCTAATATATTCTTTATCATCTATATATTTTGCCTCTTTAAGATATTCTATTATATCTTCTAGTAAATTTTCTTCTATCTCATTTTCGAATTTTCTTCTAATTTCATTTTCACTTCTTTTTTTATATAACACATATTTTAATACTTTTGTTTTTTCTTTATCAAATTCTTCTACTGTATACATGTTCACTCCTTTTTTCTTTTATAAATTTAGACACAGCCTCTGCAAATCCTCCTGTTTTAACTGTGTTTCTTGTTACATAAGAGGCTACTTTCTGTACCTCTTCATAGCTACCACCAATTGCTACCCCTATCCCTGCATATTTTATCATTTCTATATCATTAATGTTATCTCCTATTGCCATAATATTTGCAAAAGGTATCTTTAAATACAGACTTAGTTGTTTTAATGCTTGATATTTTGTCACATCTTTGGGAACAATATCTAGATACTCATATTCTCTATCTACAATTTTATCTCTATATTCTCCATATTTCTTTATTTGTATTGCCGTTACATTTTCTTTTGCTTCAATTTCTTTTTTTACTTTTCTTAAATCTTTTTCTCCTGATAGAATGAATTTTAAGATATTAGGATTTTGTTTCTTTATATAGGTTTTCATAGAATCTACAACATCAAATTGCACTTGATCTTTATATAGCACATAATTTCTATATGCCATATATTTTAAGCTTTCTTGTGCAATAATTTTATTATCTGTATAAATATGTACATGTAAGTTATGCTTTTTAGCAATTTCTAGACAATCAATTACTTGTGTATTTGTAATACTATTTCTAATAATTTCTTCTCCTGTTTGTAAATTGATAACCTGTGCTCCATTTCCAAAAATTCCATATGCCGGCTCTAATATATTACATACATCCTTTGTCATTGCATATGTTTTTCCTGTACAAACTACAAACTTAACATCTGTCTGCTTCAATTGTTTTACTGCTTCTAAATCTTCTTTTGTTATTTCATGATTATATATGATTGTTCCATCTAAATCACTTGCGAGTAATTGTATCATATTCTTCACCTTTACCTTTGTTTTCTTTCTTCCCATCCAAATTCACTATATGGTATTTTCTCTATATAGTCTTTAATAGCTTCTTTTCTATCATCCACCAAGTTTTCTGGAATATGATGAATATCAAACCATTTTATTTCTTCATTCTTATTAGGCTCCCCAACCTTTGGCTCTCCCTTCCATTTGGTTGCTTTAAAATAGCCATTATAGTAGATTGTATCAATTCCATTAATCTTATGAATCAATGAAACAAACTCTAAATCATTTATATCAATATCAATACATAATTCTTCTTTTGCTTCTCTTTGCATTGCCATTTTCATACTTTCCATATTTTCGACATGTCCGGCTTGCTGAACAATCCCAATGCCCATCCATATATCCAGTATTTTTTCTTTTTTGTAACAAAATTTCTTCTTTTCCGTTGTTTTCTCTAATCAACATTAACATAACTGCTGATAGGGTTCTATATCTTTCTTTCATGACTTTACTCCTCTATTTTTTATATTTTACTATAAAGATTTTAAAATATCAATAAAAGAGATACTTTTTGTATCCCTTTTATAATTTTATATATTTCTTATTCCTCTTCTTCATCATCCATATCAATTTCAGGTAATTCTTCTCCTAGACTTTCTTCAAATACTTTTTCAAAATCTTGTCTTACTTTTCCTTCAATTTCTTCTAATACCTTTGGATTTTCTTTTAAATATTTTTTAACATTTTCTCTTCCTTGTCCAATTCTTTCTCCATTATAGCTAAACCAAGAACCTGCTTTTTCTACAATATCTAAATTAACCGCCATATCTAAAATATTACCCTCTTTAGAAATTCCTTGACCATATACGATATCAAATTCAGCCTCTCTAAATGGTGGTGCTACCTTATTTTTGATAACTTTTACTCTAACTCTGTTTCCTTTTACTTCTCCATCTTGTTTGATATTTTCTATTTTACGAATATCCATTCTAACAGATGCATAGAATTTTAATGCTCTACCACCAGTTGTTGTTTCTGGATTTCCAAACATAACCCCTATTTTTTCTCTCAATTGGTTAATAAAAATTAATACTGTTTTTGATTTATTAATTGCTCCTGCTAATTTTCTTAAAGCTTGTGACATAAGTCTTGCTTGTAATCCCATATGAGAATCTCCCATATCACCATCAATTTCTGCTTTTGGAACTAATGCTGCTACAGAGTCTACAACAATAACATCTAATGCACCACTTCTCACTAAGCTTTCTGTAATTTCTAATGCCTGTTCTCCTGTATCTGGTTGAGATACAATTAAATTATCAATATCTACACCTAATTTTTTAGCATAAACAGGATCTAATGCATGTTCTGCATCAATAAAAGCTGCTTCTCCTCCCATTTTTTGTGCTTCTGCTACAATGTGTAAAGCTAATGTTGTTTTACCAGAAGATTCTGGTCCAAATACTTCTATAATTCTTCCTCTAGGTACACCGCCTATTCCTAATGCAATATCTAGGCTTAAAGCACCTGTTGGAATTGCTTCTATCTCCATGGCTTTAAATTCTCCTAATTTCATAACAGAACCTTTACCAAATTGTTTTTCTATTTGACTCATTGCTGCTTCTAGCGCTTTCTTTTTTTCCGCATTCTCACTCATAATTTTCCTCCTCATTTATTTGAACTTTTGTTTGATATTGTTATTATATATCAAAAATTTGTTTTGTCAATACTTATTTTAAATTTTTTTATTTTAATTATTTATACCAGGTTTCTATTCCAGTAAATGGATTAAACCAGTTAGAATTCATTTCTCCTACTAATTCTGTATTATATGCAATTGTATATTTATTTGTATATAAACTAATATATGGTATATCTGTTTTATAAATTTCTGCTAGTCTTGCATATTCATTTTTTATTGTTTCTTCATCTGTTGTATTTTTTACTTCATTCATTAAATTGGTAACCTCTTCGTTTGTATAATTCGCTAAATTCCCCTCTCCAAAAAATAATGACATATCTGGATCTGGAGATAAATTCATACTACATAAAATCATATCATAAGATTTATTTTGAATTGCAATATTGTATTGTTCATCAGAATATTGTTGAATATTAATAATAATTCCTTGATTTGCTAATTGTGTTTTTATATTTTCAGCCACAGATATTTGTGTACTATTGGATGCTTTTACAATTAAATTCAATTCAATTCTTCTTGTTCTACGATTGATTGTTTTTTGCCATGTTCCACTTCTATAACTCCATCCATTTTCTGATAATAATTGATTTGCTTGTTCAGGATTATATCCAGAACTTGCATCTTGCTCTTGGTATACCCATGAACCATAGTCTAAAGGAAAACTAGAAGTATAATACTTATTCTGAAAAACATTTGAGACAATATTATTCTTATCTATTGAATATGAAATTGCTTTTCTAACTTCTTGATTTGCCAATAATTCATTTTGTGTATTTAGAACAATAAAATCATGTTCTCTTCCCTTTATTTCTTTTGTACTATATCCAATTGTTCCAATATATTCTTGTATATTGGTATTACTTGTACTTACCAAATCAACATTTCCTAATTTAAAAGCATTATATAATTCCCCTACTGAATCATAAACATTCACATTGATTTTTTCTATAGATAATTCTGTATCTCTATCCCACCAGTTTGTATTTTTTGTAAAGGTTATATAATTTTCCTGCACACTATCTACTTTATATTTTCCTGTTCCTACTGGTACAATACCAGTATTATAATAATCCTGTGTATCATAAAATGTTTTAGATAATATTGGGAATGTTAGGTAATATTCAAAAAACGGAACTTCTTGATCTAAATACATTTTTACCGTATAATCATCTACAATTTCCAACATCGTTACATGTGCAAGATTACTTGAATATATAGATGAATTCTCTTTTAATTTATCATAAGTAAATTGCACATCTGCTGATGTAAATCTTTCTCCATTTGACCATTTGACATTTTCTCTTAATTTAATAATATATGTTGTTGCATCTTGTTTGGCCCATTCCGTTGCTAAAGCTGGTGTTGCTTTATAATCTGATGATATATCTACTAATGGTTCATATACTAATTTTGTAATATCTTGAACATTTTTATTCGTTGTTAATAATGGGTTTAATGTATCACATTGTGCCATTCCTAATCTGATTTCTCTTACGATTTCTTCATTTGTATTTGCAGATGTGTCTTCTTCTGCTTGTTGTTCATTTTCATTATTTCTGATAACAAAAAATGCTACAATCACAATAATAATTACAAATATGATAAATATATATTTAAAAATATTAGATTTCATATCCTACTCCTATCCAACTTTATAATGAATTAATTTCTTCTTCTGTTAAATTCGTTATTTTTTGTATAGTTTCTATATCAATGCCCTCTTCTTTCATTTTTTTTGCCATTTCTTTAATCCCCTCTATTTTTCCTGCCTTCTTTCCTTGTTTAATTCCTTTTTCTATTCCATTTTCCATTCCTTGATTATATCCAAATCTTTCCACTGCTTTTTCATCTCTAATGGCTTTTAATCTTAATTCTGCCAAAATTTGCATTTTCTCATCTTCACTCATCACTTCTAACTTTTCTTTTGCCTCTTTCAGCTCTTTATTTTCTTTCATATATTCTTCCACCTTCTTACTCTCTGGATTTTCTATGAAATTTATCCATTTTACCAATTCTTCCTCTTGTTCTTTCTCTTTAATATTATATATCTTTGGTATTTCTATTATATGTATCTCTAAGTCTTCTGTCAAGATTAGTTTTCTCTTTTCTTCTTCTATTATCTTCCATTTGCTATGATATCCTAATTCTTTTAATTTCTTTATTTCAAAATTTACAATCAGTACTCCTATGGTCTTTTTTAATTCTATATAATCTTGACTACTCTTTAAATTCCTTCCATATATTCTTGACCAATAATATAATATTCTTTCGATTAATTTATCTTTTTCTATTATTTGCATTTCCACATTACAATATTCTTCCTGATTAATTTTCACAAATACATCTAATACTCGCATTTTATCCTCTAAATTTTCTCTTCTTAATACAATATTTCTACTTAAATCCACCTCCTCTAATTTTTTATCTAATATGACTTCTAGAAACTTCTTCGTGATTCTCTCACTTCCTACTTCTCCAAATAAAGCTTGAAATATGACATCTAATTTGGGGGATAATAGTTTTCTTTTTTCTTTAGTAGATACCATTTGTTTTTGATGCATTCCATTCCTCCCTATATTTGATTTATAATTATCTATAATAAATTACTTTGGAATTTCTAAGATTCTAAAATTTGAATAAAACATATTCGATTTATAAATAAACATATATCAAAATAATAGCAAAATAATAAAATAACAAACATAATAGTGATAATAAACATTTTTATCAAAATTAATAACATACAATCTAACATTATTATTGGGAAATTTTTTAGAAATAAACTTTTGATTTCAATTTTTTAAATTTCATTATAAATAATTATGTTAATACTATATCACGGACTTTTCAAATTCGCAAGTATATTCTTATAAAAAATTGAGCTCTGTAAATATACTTACAAAACTCAATCCATTTTATGAAAACGTTGGATATCCTTCATCTCCTCCTTTTATCCATTTCTTTAACTCAATTCCTTCCCTTATCTCATTTTCAATTACATAGTTATTAAGCTTTTCTAATATATCATTTGACTTCATTTCTGTATCTGTAAGACCTTGTATATCCTCTAATGCTTCTGCATTAGTATTCCATCCACCAATTCCTTTTGAAATATCGGTATTTAAATAATAACAATTTTGTGTTGTTAATAGATCATTACTTATATTTAATCCTCCTATAATTCCACCTACAGTACTTCCTGATATTTTTCCTATATTATAACAATTTTCTATACTCTTCTCTGCCCAACCTGAAAAGCCTATGATTCCTCCAGCATTTGACGTAGCCTTCACATCGCCTAAATTATATGTATTTATTATATTACTTCTGGTTCTATCACTTCCTATAATTCCCCCTACATCTGTTTCTCCAATTATATTTCCGATATTACAACAATTAATTACTTTGGTAAGATTATAGTTATGACCTATAATTCCTCCTGTTTTACTTTTTCCATTTATTCCTCCATTATTTATACAATCTGATATAATTAAACTACTTTCTGACCCTGGCTGATTAATCCCAACAATTCCCCCCACTACATCGCCTTCTATTTTTAAATCACTGACACAATTTTCTATATTAACAAATACCTCTTGACTATTATAGGCACTAATTCTAATCTCAGCACATATTCCACCTACTGTCTGACCTGTCATATTTCCTGAAATTTTTAAATTACTAATACTAGCCTGATTATACTGTATTTTCATAGTTCCAAACAATCCTACTGATATATCTGGTCTATTAATATAAATGTTTTTAATTGTATTATTATTCCCATCAAAGATTCCTCTAAAATCCGACATTTCAGTACTTCTATCTCCAATTGGATAAAATCCTTCATTCTCTGTTAATAAATTCTTTAATTCTTCAATTGATTGACAACTTTGTATATTTCCATCAACTAATATCTTTCCATTTTCATAAGATAAATCCGAATTGAAATTTAAATCTCTCATTAGTTTCACATATTTGGATATAAAAGGATTTCCTTTATTTACTTGATTCGAAAATGCACATAAATCCTCTATGCACCAAATTTCATATGGTTTTTCTTCACTTCCATCTAATGTGTTTCCATCTTTTCCAACAGTAATATCTCCTGGATATTTGTCTTCTATAATTTCATAAGCACCTTCTACATGTCCTTCTTTATCTACTGTATAATATCGATTGCTTTCGTTAAATACAACTTCAAATTCATCTCCGACATCTGCTACTTCTGTTTTTCCTTCTTTTGTTTCTTTATCCAGCTGTTCTTGTAATTCACTTTGTTCAATATTCCCATATTTATTATTTCCCATTGCCTGTACCGTTGCTTTTTCTATAATTTCTTTTTCATTGGCAATCTCTGTTTCCTCTTTTGCTTGTCCTGCATTTCTGATAATTCCATTGTCTCCTGTTATTGCTCTTATGGTAATTCCTGCTAGAATTAATAATATAATGATTGTAATAACCAACACTAATAATGTAATTCCTTGTTCTTTTCTTATCTTTTGCATTTTCTTTGCTCCTTTCTATATTTCTTTTAGTTAAGTACTCTAAGAAATATAGAAAGTTGGATTTTATGCATTATTTAGCCTTTTACTGTCTTTGTTCTTTTTTATTTTCTATTTTCCAATTAATAAATTTTGCCATTTTATTTTTCATTTTTTGTTGATATCTATTATATTTATTGGTATAATCAAGGTATAAAAAAAGTTCTAGAGTACTTAACTCTAGGACTTTTTTTAGTTGTTTTTTATTAAAATATTTTTGTAAATTGTGTTCCTATCCAAATCCAATAAACTCCTAATCCCACTAATGTTGCCAATACACTCATTATTATATATACTTTTGTGCTGATTTTTCCTTTTCGTTTCATATATATATTAATCGGTAGTAATATTAACAAATATACAATTAAAAGAAACATTCCTATCATTGCATTTAAACTTTCTTCACTTTGTGGTACATAATATGCACTTCCTTTAGGTTGATTTGAAAAGAACATATAAAATAATATAAAAAATATGGTATCCATAAATCCCATAAAACTATTAAATATAATAGACAATGTTGACACGATATATTTTTTTGGCTTTTCTTTAAGCTTTATCAATCCAATTATTACACAAATCAATATATAAATAATTAATCCTGCTAATATTTTTAATAATACCATTGCTTTTTCTCCTAAGTTTTTTTCTTATTTTATCATAATAGCAAAAATTACTCTATACCTTTTCGATATAAAGTAATTTTTCTATTAGAATCATCAAAATTATCAAGTTCTCAAATAGCATTCATATATAGATTATACACCAACAGTTGAGAAACCATTATCTACATGAATGATTTCTCCAGTGATTGCACTTGACATATCACTAAATAAAAATGCTGTAGCATTACCAACTTGATTAATTGTTACATTTTTATGTAATGGTGCTCTTTCTTCAACAATATCTAATATTGAACCAAAGTCTTTGATTCCTTTTGCAGATAATGTTTTGATTGGTCCAGCTGAAATTCCATTAATTCTATATCCATCTTTTCCTAAATCTCTTGCTAAGTATCTAATGCTTGCTTCTAATGCTGCTTTAGCAACTCCCATTACATTGTATCCTTCAATTGCTTTTTCTGATCCATAATATGTATATGCAACAATGCTTGCTCCTTCATTTAACATTTCTTTTTCTCTTGCCATTCTCACAATCGCAACTAGTGAATAAGCACTTACATCTTGTGCATGTGCATACCCATCTCTTGAGGTTAAAATAAAGTCATTTCTTAAATCCTCTGTATTAGCATGTGCAATAGCATGTAACAATCCATCTATTTTTCCATGATCTTTTTTGATTTCTTCTAAGCAGTTATCAATATCTTCATCTAAACTTACATTATTACATTCATATACACTTGCTCTTGGCATGTCTTTTATTAAATCTTTTACTTTTTCAACACTATCTGCTGAACATGTACAAATAACCTCTGCACCTTGTTCATAAGCTGATTGTGCTGCTCCCCATGCAATACTCCATTTGTTTCTTACTCCCATAATCACTACTTTTTTACCTTCTAATAACATTTTAAATTCCTCCCTTATTTACTTTTTATATTTATATTTAAAACACCTTGTATAAAATATGCATTGATTTTTTATTGTATATATCCTTTTCTAATATTTATGTTACTTGTATTTATTTTATTAATTATTTTCTATAATTTTATTACATTATGTGCCCATCTTAACACATTGTTCTGAATTTTTCATATCTATTTTCTACTAACTCTTTCTTAGATAATGCCTTTAACTCTTTTAAATTCTTTTTGATATATGTTTTTAATTCTTTTATAACCATCTCAAAATCTTCTCCGTGCGCCACCTTCTGGTTCTTTTATAATCTTATCAATTACTCCAAAAGATTTTAAATCTTTAGCTGTTGCCTTCATATCTTCTGCTGCTTCTTTTGCTTTGCTCGAATCTTTATATAATATACTAGCAAATCCTTCTGGTGACAAAATTGAATAAATAGCATTTTCTAACATCACGATTCTATCTCCAACAGCAATTGCTAATGCACCACCACTAGAGCCTTCTCCAATGACAATACAAATAATGGGAACCTCTAACTTTGACATTTCTATTAAATTTCTAGCAATGGCTTCTCCTTGTCCTCTTTCTTCTGCTCCCATTCCAGGATAAGCACCTGGTGTATCAATAAAGGTTATAATTGGTCTATTAAACTTTTCTGCTTGTTTCATCAATCTTAGCGCCTTTCTATATCCTTCTGGATTAGGCATTCCAAAATTTCTTTCCATATTTTCTTTTGCTTTTTTTCCTTTTTGTTCTCCAATTACGGTAACTGGCATACCTTCGAATGCTGCAATTCCTCCGATAATAGCTTTATCATCTCCAAAATTTCTATCGCCATGTAACTCTATAAAATCCTCAAATAGTCCATGGATATAATCTAAAGCTTTAGGTCTATCCATTTTTCTTGCTAACATCACTCTATCCCATGCAGTTATTTTTGCCATATTTCTTCCCTCCTTTTCTATTTATGTAATCTGATTAATTTTGCAATTGTTGATTTCATATCTTTTCTTTCTACTATCTTATCAATAAATCCATGCTCTAATAAAAATTCTGAACTTTGGAATCCTTCTGGTAATTTTTGTTTGATGGTTTGCTCTATAACCCTTGGTCCTGCAAATCCGATTAATGCATGTGGTTCTGCTAAAATAATATCTCCCAAACTTGCAAAACTTGCAGTTACTCCTCCTGTTGTTGGATCTGTTAATACAGAAATATACAATTGTCCTGCTTTATCTAATTTAGCAAGTGCACTAGATGTTTTTGCCATTTGCATTAATGATATAATTCCTTCTTGCATTCTTGCACCACCTGATACACAGAATATAACTAACGGCAATTTTTTCTTAGTTGCTGTTTCAATTGCTAATGTAATTCTTTCTCCTACTGCTGATCCCATACTTCCCATTAAGAAATTACCATCCATGACAGCAAGAACTGCTTTTTCTCCTTCTATTTCACATATACCACATTTTACAGCTTCTTCTATTTTTGTCTTTTCTTTTAACATTTCTACTTTTTTCATATATCCCTTAAAGTTTAATGGATCTTTTGTTACAATATCTCCACCAATTTCTTTAAAGGTTCCTTCATCTGCAATTTGTTTAATTCTTCTTCTTGATGACAATCTAAAATGTTTTCCACAATTCGGGCATACACTCAAATTTTGATGTAAATCATCTTTATAAATGATTTCTTTACATTTATCACATTTCACCCATTTTCCAATCATCATATCTGAAGCTTTTTCATTTTTGACTCTTTTTTCTTCCTTTTCATTTACCTTTTTTACTTTGTCAATTACCAAGGTTTTTCCCTCCTTTAATATCCTTGTTATTATATATGTATTTTGAATTTATTTCAACTAGTACAAGTAGTCAAAAACATATTTTATTAAATTACATGCATATTTTCTGATACAAAAAAGAGAAATTAGCAATTACTATTTTGCTAATCTCTTTTTTCTTACATATTAAATTCTTTTTTAATAAAAGAAGTATCATAATTGTTTGTTTTGAAGTTTTGATTTTCTAATATTTTTAATAAAAAGTCTATATTGGTTGTAATTCCCTCTATAACAAATTCTGCTACTGCACTTTTCATTTTTGCGATAGATTCTTCTCTATTTTTTCCGTGAACAATTAGTTTTGCAAGCATAGAATCATATGTAGGTGGAACTGTATATCCACTATATATTGCAGTATCTACTCTTACTCCATTTCCTCCTGGAAGATGTAATCCTGTTATGGTTCCTGGACATGGCATAAAGTTTTTATCTGGATTTTCTGCATTAATTCTTACTTCCATTGAATGTCCTTCAAATTTGATATCCTCTTGCTTATATCCTAATTCTTCCCCACTTGCAATTTTAATTTGTTCTTTTATAATATCCACGCCTGTTACCATTTCTGTTACAGGGTGTTCTACTTGTACTCTTGTATTCATCTCCATGAAATAGAAATCTTTATTTTTGTCAACTAAAAATTCAATTGTTCCTGCATTAGAATATCCAATTTCTTTAACTGCCTTTACTGCTACTTCTCCCATTTTTCTTCTTGTTTTTTCATCTAATATACCACTTGGTGTTTCTTCTAATACTTTTTGATTTCTTCTTTGCACTGAACAATCTCTTTCTCCTAAATGAATACAATTTCCATGCTCATCAGCTAATATTTGTATTTCCACATGTCTTGGATGTTCTACAAATTTTTCTAAGTATAAACTATCATCATTAAAAGCTACTTTTGCTTCTTGTTTCACAATATCATATTCTTTTTCTAGCTCTTCTTTAGAATAGGCAATTCGAATGCCTCTTCCTCCACCACCTGCAGATGCTTTTAACATAACAGGATATTTAATTTCTTCTGCTAAGTTTACTGCTTGTTCTTTTGAATAGATTAATCCGTCTGAACCAGGAACTACTGGAACACCTGCCCTTTTCATGGTCTCTTTTGCTTTTGATTTATTTCCTAATAATTCTATTAGTTTATAGTCTGGTCCTATAAATTTAATGCCCATTTCTTGACATATTTTTGCAAAATTTGGATTTTCTGATAAGAATCCAAATCCTGGATGAATACTATCTGCACCAGTTAAACATGCAGCTTCTAATATAGCTTTCACATTTAAATAACTTTTATTAGATGGCGCTGGTCCTACACAAACGGCTTCATCTGCTAACTGTACATGTAAGGCATTCTTATCTGCTTCTGAATAAATGGCTACTGTTCTAACACCCATTTCTCTACACGCTCTTATGATTCTAACTGCAATTTCTCCTCTATTGGCAATTAATACTTTTTTTAACATTTATTTTCCCTCCTATGTAATACATCTACATATTATTTATAAAGCTTCTCATATAAAAAAGACAGTTTAAATACTGTCTTTTTACTATTACTATTATATATTTATTTTTTATTTTTTTCAAGCTAGGATAGGTAGTCGAAAATTAAGCAATTTTTTCCCTCTAGTTATTATCATATCCTTGTACTATTTACTAATTTGATGCATATTTGTACTATCATTTTCATCTTCACATGCTATAATTTTAATGTTAGTTCCTAGAGAAACTATAGGACGAACACGAGCCAAGTTACTATTAACTTTATTATTAGATGCATACGTATAATAACCACCAATTCCAGAATCTCCTATATTACACAAACCGAACCCTGCATCAGGCGTATCACAATTAACATAACGAGAACTCAACCAATAATATGTTCCTGTATTAAGCAACATATCATACACTTCACTATTATCAAAATATGACCTTGGTGTATTACTAAAATAATAATAACTTTGTGTTACTGTTAAACTATTTGCCGTTGTAGATGTTTCTGTTGTTGGATTTGTATATCCATTATCGCTTACTCCGATTCCATTTTTCTTTGTTTCCTCTGTATTGATTCCACTTCCATTTTCTCGTGCATACAAGTTTGGATAGTTACTATAACTTCCTGTATAAGTTTTGGTACTTCCATACTTGACATTTCCACCAGTACTTACATACGCATTTCTTGCTGCTATACCTTCTTCATTCATTTGCCCTTCTATATCTTCTAACTCTATACTTCTTGCAGTTATTCCTAATTTACTATTACTATATAAGTTCTTACATATATCATTTAACAGATATACACCATTATTATATCCTAGTGCTCCCCCAAAACTCACATTTTGACTTGGTACTGCTTCACTTATTAAATCCACTGTTCCATCCACATGAATATTTAGGATTCTCCATTTTAATCCTGTTGTTTGGCTTACTGTTTGATTACTTGTATGTCCACTTTGAGTTGTTAGTAAGTTATATCCATCTGCCTTTTCATCATATGTATAATTTACGTAATCTCCTACTTCAATTCCTTCTCTTTTTATAGCATCTCCTACTGTTCCATCTTTATTAATCACATAACTATATTTTCCATCCACAGTTACTACTAATGGATAACTTTCATCTGTAATTTCTTCTGGTACTCCACTTATATTTTCTATTTTATTTAAATTGTCTTTTAAAGTTCCATTTTCTAATTTTCCGTCTGTTCCTATACTTCCTGTTACTGCTAATTGCACCTGCTCTTTTGCACCTGCTTCTTCTGTTTTTTCACTTGCTTCACTTGCTCTTGTTAAAATTCCATTTTTTCCTGTTAATGTAGCAATAGTTACCCCTGCTAAAATTAAAAGTACAATGATTGTAATTACTAATGCAATTAGTGTAATACCTCTTTGTTCTATTATTTGAATTTTAAAATATTTTTGTAGTTTTTTCATTTTTATCCCCTTTCTTTTGTATTTTAGTATCTACTTTTGTTCAAATTTTATTCTTCGTATCTTCAGCGATTACATTGTATCATTATTTATTTTTTTAAGCAATATATTTTTTAAATTTCGTATCTCTAGTGCGTACGTTTTTACTTTCAAATACTATACAATAATTGTAATATTTTGAAAGGATTTCGCCTATGTATCAATGTAGTAAATATAATAATCATTTAAATGTTTCTAATAAAAAAATTAGGGAACTACGAATAAAAAATCATTTATCTTTATCTGCTTTATCTACCAAGTTGGCCTTACTTGGAATTGATATTCCTAAACCATCTCTTCATAAATTAGAAAAAGGAGATAGAATTATTAAAGATTATGAATTATATGCTTTTTCCTATATTTTCAAGGTTCCTGTTGAAGAACTCTTAGGCGATTTCATAACAGAATTTAAAGAAGATAATGCAAGCTAATTTTTAGCTTGTTTTTTGTATATTTGTATGCTGACATTAAATGTCAATACAATTCAATATCTTTTTATGTCATAATTACTTTAAGCATTAATTTAAGGTGATGTTATGATAAAAGAAAAAAGAAAGGCAAAAAAATATACACAAGAGAAAATGTCTGAAATACTAGGAATTAGTTTAAGACAATATATACGAATTGATAATGAAGAAGATTTGCCTAGACGAGATGTTTTGAAAAATCTGATTTTAGAACTAGATTTGACAGATGAAGAATTAGGCGAATATATAAGGATTATGGCAAATAAAATTGCTTAAGAATATTTTATTAAAATATCTAATATTCTTAAGCAATTTTTTATTTTGTGGATATATGTATATTTTCAATCTCAGCATTTAATTCTCTAGAAATAATATTTTGTATCTGTGCTACTTCTTCTTGTTTTAATTCTTCTACACCAATAATCACACTAATACTATCTCCATTTACAAATATAATATTATTCGTAAATCCTTTTGTACTAATTAAATTTTCACAAATCATAATACTATTTTTGGTATCATTTATTTTTTTAATTTCCTCTGTTGCACTTTGTTTTTGTGTTTCAAGAGAATTGCTACTATTTAATACATTTTCATAACTTTCAATCATTTGTGAATACATGGTATCTCTTTCTAATTTTGATTTTGTAAAATATTCATCACTCGTTATAGTGGCATTTGTTTCGGTTGATGTGTTAGAAGTATTTGTCGTTGTATTTGTATCTGTCATACTTGCATTTTCTGTATTTGTAGTATTGGCATCTATCGAATTGGTTACTACATCATTACTATTTACTAATGTTGCATCTCCTATATCAGCAATTTGCATATCATCATTTGCTTCCATTTCCATAGCTGTTTGAGCAGATACTTGCTCTGCTGTGTTGGTCGTATAATTTAGATATCCAGCTGTCACTAACATTAATGCTATCACATAAATAATCACTTGATTCTTCTTAAATAATCCTTTCATTATTTTCATACTTTTATCTCCTTTCATTTTTTCCTGATAGTTTCATTTTAAGAAAATGTCCCAAACGGAAACGTCCCAAATTCGACATTCAATTGGATATGTACAATTCAATTCATTTCAAACACTTGTATCTTATGAGTTGCTAAACCTGTCACTGCTTCGACAGCTTGGATAATACTACTTTTTACATCTGCATTATTTGCCCCTTTGGCAGTAATAATTGCTCCCTCTATTTTAGGCTCTACTACTTTTTGTGTAATAGGTGTTTTTTCTCCGTCATTTTCTTCATAGATAATTTCCTTTTGTGAGTCTGTTTCTTGTATTGTTCTTGTTCCTCCTGATGTATCCGTTTCTGCTGTATTACTTGTTTTTGTATTTTCATTATACATAGGAACAATTTCACTAGATTCCGAATAATTAATCAATACTTCTACTTCTCCGACTCCTTGAATTTTTGATAAAATTTCTTTTAATCTTATTTCTAGTTCATTTGTAGTACCGCTAGACACTTCTAATGAAGTCGTATTTTTACTAGCTAACTGTTTCGAAGTATCATTTTTTACACTTTCGCTATTACTACTGTTTTTGTCCCCATTCCATATTATATTAATGATGACAATTGTTATAATTAATACAATCACAAAAAAAACCAAATTTTCTATCTTCTTTTTGTTATTCTGATTTCCTTCTTCCGGATTGATTAATCCCTTCAATTTATCTTTAAACATGTTTCCTCAACTCCATATTCTTCTTTTAAGAATTTTTTTATCTTTTGAACATCACGATTATTTATATTTTGTTTGTTATCTTGTTCATCTATATTTCTATCCACTTCTTCAATGGTTGTGTTTATTGGTTTTATCTTTTGAATTTCATTGACTAATGTATCTTCTATTGTTTCTTCTTCATTTTGTTGTTTTTCACTCTTTTCAACAGTTAACACAATTTCTTCTATATAGTTTTCTTCATTATCACTTGATAAGGTTGCATAAACATTACATGTTGTAACATTATATCCCAAATCATTTACTTTTTTCGTTATATCTTTTTCCAATTCCTCTATATATATCTGCTCTATTCTACTATCCATAGAGGATTCATTCATACTACTTTGATTGGTTATATAATTACTATATTCATGAAAATCATATGTGCTCACATCTAATATGTCTTTATTTTTTATAAATGGTGATATGATATTAAAGATAATATATATTCCAAATACCATTCTTACATATTTTTTTGTTTTATTATTGGGTAATAGCATTTCTAATATGGATATAATGATAATCGCTAATCCTATACTTTTTGCCCATGCACTTAAAAATTCTATCATAACTTCCCCTACCTATACATCATTCCTGTATTTGAAATCTTAACCACCAATGCTGTTCCTACAATTAACATAACTGATATAGAACATAAAATTGCCAGAAAAATTTTATATACATCTCCTATTTGATCCAATAAACTAGTTATATTTTTATCTGCAATTGGTTCACAAATTGCTGACATCAGTTTATATGCCATTGTGAGAATTCCCAATTTCAAAATGGGCATGATACATATTCCTACTACAACTATCACACCTATCAAGCCTACTGCATTTTTTAGAATAATTCCACATCCTAAAACTGTATCAACAGCATCTCCTAATATTTTTCCCACTACAGGAACCGCTGAGCTAACAACTGCTTTTGTCGTTTTGGCTGTTATTCCATCTACACTACTAGAAAGTGTTCCTTCTAATGAAATAACACCAACAAAAACGGTAAGAATAATCCCGAAAAACCAAACCACTCCAGATTTCAAAAATTTGGATAATTTATCTATTTGCACATTATCAGATATTTTGGATATAACAATTAAACTCGTGAAAATTAGGACAATAGGGATAATGATTGTTTGTATCATATTTCCAATGAAGTTTATTAAAAATAGGATAATTGGTTCTAATATGCCACTTGTTGCTATACTTCCTGTATATATCATAAGAGAAATCAACAAAGGTATTAATATATTCATAAAACCCACTAAGTTATTACATGTATCTTTTACAACTTGTACAATATCTAAAAAATTCATCATGATAATCGTAACAATTAAAATATATTGAACATAGTAAATGAGTTTTGAAATTGTATCATTTTCCAAACTTTCACTGACTGATTTTAAAATACTATGTATGACAACAATTGCTAAAATACTTCCTAATACACTTAATCCATCTATGAGTTCTCCTCCTATTAACCCTAATACCTTCTTGAATAAAGTTTGATTATCTACTTCCCCTTTTATTGCATTATTTAGAATTTCATTCATATCTATATCTTCAAAAAATTCACCTGAATATGTATTTGCCTCTTCGATAAACTCACTAATTCCAAATTCCTCTTGCTGTTCTTCTAGAGTTTCTTCTTCATTTGCAATTGAAATTGGTATCATTAGATTTATGAAAATAATAGCAAATACAAAGATATATATGATTTTTCTCACTTTTACTCCTTATGAACTTCAGAAATATTTCTTTAAGTTCTTTTAAATTAAATTTTATGAATTTTAAGGCAAAACTTGTAATATAATCTCCAGTAAACTAGATATAATTGGAATTGACATGGATATAATCACAATTTTACTTCCCAACTCTATTTTACTTGCAATTGCACCTTCGCCTGAATCTCTGCATATACTCACAGCAAATTCTGAAAGAAATGCAATTCCTGTAATTTTTATTAATAATGCTAAAAATTGACTATTGATATTTGCTTTTCCTGCAATGGATTGTATTAAATTGATAATTCCTGTTAACTGGTCCATTAATAACAGCAATATAAGAGCACCTGTCAATAGACTTATATAAATTGCAAATTCTGGTTTATACTGCTTTAATAATATTATGATAATTAATGCAATTAATCCAATCCCTATAATTCTAATAATCTCCATGAGTACATCCTTTTTATTTATTTAAAAATTTCCTATAAACTTTATAACCCAAATATGGTTCTAACAGTATCAAATAATTCACTAATTTCTTTTATGACCATTGTTAAAACAATGACTAAACCTGCTAAAGTCGTCATCATCGCTTGATCCTCTCTTCCAGCTCTTACTAGTACTTGGTGTAAAACAGCTACTAATATCCCTATTGCCGCTATTTTGAATAACAAATTAATATCCATTTTAAGTGTTTCTCCTTTATATTAAAATGATTACAATTGCTAATCCTATTGTCGTTCCCAATCTGCTATATAGCTTTTCATTTTTATTTTTTTCTTCCTCAGCTTCTTTTATTTGTTTTTCTAAAAATTCTTCTGTCACTTCTATTTGACTAATTTGTCCTTCCACATCTGTTTGTCCCAACATTTTAGAAAGCATAAATAATACATTTTTATCCTCTATTGTGAGATTGGTTTCGCTTGCTTGTACGGCTTTTTCCCAAGCCTCTCCAGCACTTAGCACCTTCATATTTTTTCGTGCCTCTTCAAAGATTTCTCCTATATTTGCTTTTGCTTGACTAGCTATTTCTTTAAATATTTCTGGAATAGGTTCATATGTAAATCGAATTTTTGATTTAAAAACATTTAAGATATTTCTAATTTCTTCTAATTCTTCTAATCGATACGTATATTTCTTTGATATATATTTTCCTATCAAGCTTGATGATATAAATATTAATAACAGCATAAAATATTTTAATATCTGCATATAATAATCTTGTCCCCTCATTTATTATATATTTTTATATATTATATGCACGTCCTTTTCTTTTAGAACTATATAAAAATGATTTTTTCTATGATTTTTCCATCTATTAGTTTTTTTATATATTTATTAGCATGAATATCCTCTATATTTTTGCCATGCATTGTAAATATACCTTTTACACCTGATAACATTGCTTCTTCTATTGCTCCGTATATCTTCTATTCCTCCAATTTCATCACAAGCAATAATTTCTGGTGCCATTGTTCTAATTAACATTTTTATTCCTTTGGCTTTTGAAACATTATCAATAATATCTGTCCTCATCCCCACATCATTTTGTGGAATTCCTCTATACATAGCAGCTATTTCTCCTCTTTCATCAACTACTCCACAAGTTTTCCCTTTAAAATTAATCTCTGTTATTCCATTACTTAATTTACGAATTAAATCTCTTAAGATAGTGGTTTTTCCTTTCCCTGGTGGTGATATAATTAGCGTATTGAATATGGTTTGATTTTTGGCATCTATGACTTGTCCGATAATTCGATTACTACAATTCAATACTTCTCTTGCTATTCTAAAATTTAAGCTTGTTATATATTTTATATTGATAATTTCTCCATTCTCAACAACTGTTGTTCCAGTTATTCCTACTCGATGCCCTCCTCGTATTGTAATATATCCTTCGCATAATTGTTTTTTATATGCATATATAGAATTTTCACATAATCTTTCCACTATTTGTAAGATTTCATTTTGTGTAATTTTATATTCTACAATCATTTCACTATCTCTTAATTTTAAAATCAGTGGTCTATCCACTCTTATTCTAATTTCTTGCAATTCATCTTTTATCCTATTATTTGAAATAATGGTATTATATATAATATTAGACAAATTCATTGGAAAGAACTTAACAATTTCTAAAAGCTTTTCCATTTTTCCACTCCTTCTAGCAGTTTTTTTCAATATATATATATTCTTTTTTCCTTAAATTATTACAAAAAAAATAAGCCTCTTAGCATCTATTTTGCTAAAAGACCTTCTTCTTTTACCTATCTTTTATTAATAACTGCTCGATAAATCAAGCCTGTATTACTATCTTTTTCAAACTCTACTCTATATGCATCCTCTACATTAATACTACTTTTTAAATAGGTTATATTTTGTTCTGTAACTTCATATTCTTCTCCATCCACATTAATTTCTTCTATTTTATTATTTCCATCTGTTTCATTATTATTTTGGATAGTGGTCAATAATCCTTTTACAGTTGCTCCTTTTGTATTTGTGCTCTCATATAGCTCAAATTTCGCATTAAATGTATTTACTTCTTGTTCATTTATTTGTGTTGTATTTGTTCCTATCAATAAAAATGATGGAATTATATATTGAATTGGATTTTCACTTTCTGATACCCCTAATTCTTCCATTTGTGTTTGATTAACCTCTACCAATCTTTGCTCTATTGCACTCATCAAATTGGTTACATAAGCATCATCTCTATCATTTAAGATAACCGCATTATCTTCTGTTAAATCTTCTATTTCTACTCCATCTGTAAATTGTACCTGGTTTGTGATTGTGTATGTATAATGACTTGCTCCATTTTGTGTACTATTTGCTGACTCTGCTTCTGTTGAAGCTTCTTCAGGCTCTTCAACAATTTCTCCTGTATTATTAATAACAAAACTATCTCCTGTACTTATAAATGTAATTTGAAAGTTTGTATCACTTTCTCTTTCTAAACGCATATCTGTATAAATTTCATTCGTTCCAGATGATAACTCTTCTTCTATATCTGTATCACTAATTTGTGTACTATCTTGTCCAGCCTCCGTTTTCTTTGATTGAACAGTTGTTATTAATAATTGTATGCTTTCTCTTTCACTTGAAACACTTAATGTATCTTGTGCCTCTCCTGTTTGATTTAATATATTTGTATCTTCATACGTTCCTTCTAATGCAATCCCATAAGTTTCATTTACATTATCTGAATTGATTCCTGTATATGTTGCTGTAAAGTCAACACTTGTATCATTCTCTGCTACATTTACAGATATTGTATAAGTTATTGCTTGGTCATTTTTTTCTTTGCTAATAGTTAATGTATTTGATGCCATTCCTATATCAATCCTATTAAGATTTCCTCCTGCTGCATATACAGTTATTTCTATATTATTATTGATTTCTAACGTATTATTGATATTTTCTATTAATTCATCTATAGAATCTGTATCAAGTTGTGAAGCAGAATCCACACTTCCCAATATTTCATTTAGTTTATGCATTGTGTTTTCATCTGTTTTCAACACATTTAATATTTGAACCAATACATTTTTTAATTCTTCTCCTGTTAAAGTTAATCTGTATCCTGTTAAATCTCCCTCTGTTAGTGTAGAAAATTTATTGTCATCTAATTGATTCAATATATTATCAAAATATGTTGTTTTTAAATTTTGTATTTCTTCATTAGAAAATTCCAAATTTTGCAATTGCAATATATGATTTATATCTTCAAGTCCAGAAACTTCCTCATCATTTTTAACAGCTACGAAATTACTACCTATATATTCTGTTTGTATACCTGTTATATTATTTGTTTTTCTATATATTAATGGAAAATTGACATTATCTGAATAATTTACACGAATTTCTTTTTCTGATTTTACATTACTAGGATCTTCTTTACCAGAAAAAGTAATATTAAAATTATTCGCCAATTCTAAATCATCTTCCATATTCGGAATAGATACTTCAAATGTTATTTCCCCGCTATTTTCATAACTTGTACTCTTCTTTTTCTCAAAATATTGTATCAATTGATTATCTATAAAGCCATTCTCATTTTGAACAATTTGTGAGGTATATTTAAAAAATAATTGTTTATTACTTTTAAATATATCTGTAAAGATATATAAATATGCCATTACACCTACTAGGAGTATGATAATAACCAATATGACAATTATTGCTATTAACAATCCTTTATTCTTCTTTTGTCCCATAAAAACCTCCATTCGAGCATTTTACTCTACTAAATTTTTATATTACTCTTTTTATAATATAAATAGATAAATAACTGTATTCCTACTGTCATTTATCTATTCACATTTATTCTTCCCAGTTATGATAGATATTTGAAACATCATCCAAATCTTCCAGATTTTCGATTAACCTTTCCATTTTTTCTGTTCCTTTTTCATCTAACTTTACAGTGGTAGTTGGTACCATTTGTACTTCTGCTTGTAAGAATTCTAATCCTGCTTCTTCTAATTTTTCACGAACAGCTGTAAAATCTGCTGGATCTGTTGTGATTTCATAAATTTCGTCTTCTGATGAAAAATCCTCTGCTCCTGCTTCTAATGCTAACATCATCAAATCATCTTCACTCATAGATGTTGCTTCTTTTTCAATAACAATAACACCTTTTTTATTAAACATATATGATACACAACCTGTTGTTCCTAA
>CALXKD010000010.1 GCA_944388795.1 uncultured Clostridia bacterium | reverse complement strand
TACAGAATTCATTCCTTAAAAGTTGCTTAGTATAAACTTAATCAAAAAGTGTCTAACTTTTTGGGTTCAGTTCAATTACTAGTTCTTCTTTATTTTAATTCAACAACTGTTACACCCATTTCGCCTTCTCCAAAAGTACCTAGTCGAAAAGATTTTACATGAGAATTAGTTTTTAGAAATTGATGAATGCCATTTTTTAATTTACCAGTACCTTTTCCGTGAATAATTCTAACAGTTTCTAATTTTGCTAAAGCACAATCATCTAAAAATTTATCAATCACAAAATTGGCTTCTTCAACATTCATACCAATGACATTAATTTCTGGTTTTATATTTCTGCTTTTAGAGATATGTGAAGAAGTATGTGTGCTTTTAGAAGTGTGTGTATTTTTAGGATTTTGTAAAAGATTTAATTTTATATTCATTTTCATACTACCAATCTGTACTTGAACTTCATTATTTCTAGAAACATTAGAAAGCACAATTCCATTTTGATTGAACGAAGTAACAAAGACTTCTTTACCAGGCTTAACTTCTTCTTTTGAAAGAAAATTGGTATTAGAAGTATTTTCAGAAATAGTTTGTTCTAAATGGATATTTTTAATCTTATCATTTAAAGCATTTCTTAAGGTATGAATTTCTTTAGAATCTTTTATATCTGATAATTCTTTAATCATTTCATTAGCATCTTCTTTGGCTTCTAATAAGATATTTCTAGCTTTAATTTTTGCATTATTGATAATTTCTTTTTCTTGCCTTTCCTTTTCAAGATTTTCTTTTTGCAATTTTTCTTTTAACATGTCAATTTGTTTAGATTCTACTAAAATTTTCTCTTTTTCTTTCTCAATGAATTGTTTATCATCATAGATATTTTTTAAAAGTTCTTCAAAGGTGATGTCATTTGACGACATAAGAGATTTTGCTTTTTGAATAATAGATATATTTAAACCTAATTTTTGACTAATTTCAAAAGCATTACTTTTTCCAGGAACGCCAATTAGTAGCCTATATGTAGGAGATAAGGTTTCTACATCAAATTCAACAGAAGCATTTTCAAATCCAGAAGTAGTCATCGCATATTTTTTTAATTCTTGATAATGGGTAGTGGCAATGGTAAGAGTACCAAGTGTTTTAAAATAGTCTAAGATAGAAATGGCTAAATTAGCACCTTCTACTGGATCAGTTCCAGAACCTAATTCATCTACCAAAATTAAGGAATTTTCATTTGCATGTTTTGTGATATCTACAATATTGGTCATATGGGAAGAAAAGGTACTTAAAGAATCAGCAATACTTTGGTCATCACCAATATCTGCAAAGATATGTTCAAATACAAATATACTAGATTTCTCATCAGCTGGAATATTTAGTCCGCTACAAGCCATACAAGTAAGAAGACCAACTGTTTTTAAAGTAACTGTTTTTCCACCAGTATTAGGACCTGTAATTAATAAAGTAGAAAAATCTTTTCCTAGTTCTATAGAAATGGGAACGACTTTATTTTTATCAATTAAAGGATGTCTCGCATTGATTAAATGAATTTCCTTTTTGGTATTGATAATAGGAGTAATTCCTGAAATGGCTTTAGAATATTTGGCTTTTGCAAATATAAAATCTAAAGTACCAATGACTTCGACATCTGTTTTCAATTCCTCTATATATGGATAGAAAAGAGATGTTAATTGTTGTAATATTTTTTCAATTTCTATTTCTTCCTCTAATCGTAATTGATTAATTTCATTGTTTAATTCAAAGATAGAGATAGGTTCTATAAATAGAGTAGAACCAGCATTAGAAACATCATGTATAAATCCTTTTACTTGGGCTCTATACTCCTCCTTGATAGGTATGACAAATCTATCATTTCGAATGGTTACCACATTTTCCTGTACATATTTAGAAAAAGAAGAAGAGTGAATCATCGCATTTAATTTAGAACGAATATCTTGCTCTAAATTCCTGATTTTCTTTCTGATTTTTTGTAATTCTGCAGAAGCTTTATCATCTATTGTATTTTCATCAATAATAGAAGAGGAAACCTTAGAGATAACACCTTCATTTGTATATAAACTAGAGAATAAGCCTTCTAGAATTGGAAAATCATCTTTTTTTACATAATCTTTTGAAAAGTAATTTTTTAAATCTCTAGCACAAATAAAAACAGTATTTAAATCTAACAAGCCTTTTATTGTTAAACTTTGAGCACTTTCTAAATTAATTAAATAGATATGAATATCTTGAATATCAGAAAAAGAAGGAACGGAATTCTTATATATTAAATTCACAGCTTCTTCTGTTTCAGCTAATTTTTGCTTTACAATATTAGCTTGATTGTATATTGACAAATTAAGAGCAAGTTCTTTTCCGAGATTGGTAGAACAATATGTACTTAAATTTTCTAATACTTTATGAAATTCTAGTTTAGATATATATCGCGTATTCATATAGATAAATTCCTTTCATATATATGATTAAATAAACATAATATATATCATTATACAAGGATTTTGTAGGATAGTCAATTATCAGGAAAAATAGAACTTCTGTTATGTCATAAAAATTTAAAACTTTAAAAAATAATATTGAAGTAGAAAGAAAAAAGGTATATAATTGCAAAAATTTATACAAAGACGTAAATAAAAAAAGGAGAAAATGATGAAGAGATTAAAAAAGAAATTAATCATATTTGATGCGGATGGGACAATATGGGATAGTGAAAAAGATGTATTTTTAGCATTTAATCATACATTAACAAACAATGGAAATAAAGAAGTAACAAAAGAAGAATTTCAAAAGCTGGCAGGATTAGATTTAGGAGAAATGTTTAAACGTATTTTATCAAAAGATAAAGAAACATTGGCTAATGAATATGTAAAGAAATATAGAGAATACTATATTGATGAAGGTCATTATGCTGATGAAACAACACTTTTTGAAAATGTAAAAGAAACTTTAGAAAATTTAAAAAAACAAGGATTTTACATAGCAATCGCTTCTGGTAAACCAAAAAGAATTTTAGATAAAATGGTAGAATGTTTTCATTTAAATGAATTTGAATTGGTTTTAGGAACAGGAGAGAGTTGTTTTAAACCTAAACCAGATCCAGAAGTTTTGAACTATATTATGAATGAATTAAATGTTTCAAAAAAAGATGCAGTGATGGTAGGAGATACAAAAGCAGATATTACGGCTGGTAAAAATGCTGGAATGGATACAATTGCTGTGACATATGGTTATGAAAAAATAGATATATTAAAAATGGCAAATCCTACATATATGATAGAGGACTTTAAAAGATTGGAAGAAATTATAGCGTATAAAAATGATTAAAAAGATGACATTATGAAAATAAAAAAGACTATTATATTAAGATACAAAAATGTATTTTAATATAATAGTCTTTTTTTGTAGTTGCAAATTATTTTTTGTCATCTTCTTCTTTTTTTTCTTTAGGTATAACAATGTTTTTTGGTTTTTTATCATCTGTGTTTTGTGGTTTTATTGGGCTAATATGATCATGCACAGGAGAAATATTTAATTCACTATCATCACCTGATACAATTTCTATTTTTTTATCTTCACTCATAGTGAATCCCCCCTTTAGTATTTTTTTATATCGTAGCATATAAAAGAAAAAAGTGCAAGAAAAAACATTCAAGTCACATAAAATCTCTTAAAACCCTTGACACAACAAGCTTTTTTTGACATAATATATAGTAAATTCAAAGAGTAGGAGCGTATATGGAAATAGAAAAAACAAAAGCGATTATTGAAGCCATATTATTTGCGGTAGGAAGAATTGTAAAAACAAATGAATTGATATTAGTTTTAGAAAAAAATGAAGAAGAAATTCATACAATTATCAAAAGTATGCAAGAGGACTATAAAGCAAATAATCGAGGAATTGAAATTATTCAAGTAGAAGATGGCTATCAATTAGCAACAAAAAAAGATTTATATGAATATATATATCCAATACTAGATAAGAGAACAAAGCCAAATTTATCAACAGCAGCATTAGAAACTCTATCAATTATTGCATATAATCCTAGAATTACAAGGGCAGAAATTGAGGCAATAAGAGGTGTGTCAGCAGATGCTTGTGTATATAAATTACTAGAATTTGGGTTAATAGAAGAGGCTGGAAAGACAGACTTGCCTGGAAAACCTATGGCATATAAAACAACGGATGAATTCTTGAAGATGTTTGGATATAGTTCTTTAAAAGACTTACCAGAATTACCAAGATACAAATTAGATAGCAATCAACAAATCGTGATTGATGATTTAGTCGAAAATGAAGAAAATAGTAATATAGAAAGTACAAATTTAAATCATGAAGAAAAAATAAACAAACCTCATAGTAAACAAGAGGCTCCAATGCCCGAAAGGGAAGGTGCAAGTGATTTTCAAGAATAAAAAATTTAATTATGAGGAGAGATAAATATGAAAAATGAAAAAGAATTTGTAAAAGATATTACCAATATAGATGAGAATTTTCCACAATGGTATACAGACATTGTGTTAAAAGCAGAATTAGCAGATTATACAGATGTAAAGGGATTTATTGCGATTAGGCCATATGGATATGCAATATGGGAAAATATACAAAAATATGCTGATGAGAAATTTAAAGAACATGGTGTGAAAAATATTTCTATGCCAGTATTAATTCCAGAAAGTTTATTAAATAAGGAAAAAGATCATGTAGAAGGATTTGCACCAGAAGTTGCTTGGGTAACGATTGGAGGAGGAGAAAAACTAGAGGAAAGACTATGTGTAAGACCTACCTCTGAAACCATTTTCTCAACAATGTATTCAAAATGGTTAAGTTCATGGAGAGATTTGCCATTTTTATATAATCAATGGTGTAGTGTATTAAGATGGGAAAAAGAAACCAGACCATTTTTGCGTTCAAGAGAATTTCTATGGCAAGAGGGACACACGATTCATGAAACTGCTGAAGAAGCAAAAAAATTCACAATGGATATGTTAGAGGTATATGCAGATGTGATTGAAAATCTGTTAGCGATACCAGTATTAAAAGGACAAAAAACAAAGAAAGAGCAATTTGCAGGAGCTGAAGCAACCTATACAGTAGAAACATTAATGCATGATGGTAGAGCTTTACAGGGAGGAACATCACACTATTTTGGTCAAAACTTTACAAAACCATTTGAAGTAAAATTCCAAAACAAAAATGGAGAACAAGAATATGCTTATCAAACATCTTGGGGAATTAGTACAAGATTAATTGGAGCAGTTATTATGGCTCATGGAGACAATAGAGGATTAAAATTACCACCACTTGTTGCACCAATTCAAGCAGTCATTGTACCAATTGCACAACAAAAAGAAGGGGTATTAGAAAAAGCCAATAAATTAAAAGAAAGACTAAGTAAAAAATTCAGAATGGAATTAGATGATAGAGATAATTATTCAGTAGGATATAAATTTAATGATTGGGAAATGAGAGGTGTACCAGTTAGAATTGAAATGGGACCTAGAGATATAGAAAATGGAGAGGCTGTTTTAGTTAGAAGAGATACTTCAGAAAAGATTTCTGTAAAATTAGAAGAAATCGAAGAAAAATTAGACCAATTATTGAAAGATATCCAAACCTCTATGTATGAGGCATGTAAGAAGAGAATGGAAGAAAAAACAACAATTGCGCACACTATGGAGGAATTAAAGAAAAATCTAGAAGAAAATCAAGGATTTGTGAAAACTATGTGGTGTGGAAGTCAAGAATGTGAAGACAAAGTAAAAGAAGAAACAGGTGCTCCATCTAGATGTATGCCTTTTGAACAAGAGCATTTAGGAGATACTTGTGTATGTTGTGGTAAACCAGCAACAAAAATGGTGGTTTGGGGAAGACAATATTAGAAAGTATAAACAGGTAGTTATATATGACTACCTGTTATTTTACTTAAAAACAATTAGAATGATTTTATATATAAATATATAGAGGTTATAAATCTTTTTCAAATTCTTTTCGCTTTTTTTCAATTAATTCTTCATCATTATCATCTAGATTTTTGAGAGAAAAATCTAAAAGTTCAATAACAGCTTTATTAAAAGAAATATTTTTTAAATCTGCTAAAATTTGAATATCATTAACTAAATTTTCTGGTAATCTTAGAGTTTTAGTGATACCACTATGATTCCTAGGAATTTTTAATTTTTGCAAAATTATCACCACCAATCAATACAAATATATTTATTACAAATATTTTACAATTAAAAATTAATGAAATATGCACCTAAAAGTACTTGCAAAAATGTTGCACTAAATGTATAATAAAAACACAAGGATAAAATACGAAATAACAAAGGAGAAATAATGTGAAAATAAAAAGAAATCGTAGAAAAAATATTTTTAGAAAAAAGAAAGTTAAAATAAGTGGTAACACTAATAGTAATATATTTGCTGCTATAATTATTACAATTATGATTTTTTTTATTTTATTGGAACTTATGATAACGAAAATAATAGAAAAAAAGAATAAAATAGAGAGAAGTATAACAATAAAGCTAGATATAAAAAAACAAATTATAAAGAAAACATATCCATATGAATAATAAAAATAATGATTGATAAAACATATAAATAAAAAATACTATATTAGATGAAATGTAATAGAAAAAATTAGAGAGTATGCACACAAAAAGTATAGTTTATATGCATACTCTCTATACATAAAATAAAAAAGGTATAAATTAAAATTCACAATTTTTAGGTGTTCTAGGGAAAGGAATTACATCACGAATATTTTGCATACCAGTTAAATACATAATGGCTCTTTCAAAACCTAGTCCGAAACCAGCATGGTCACAGCTACCATATTTTCTTAAATCCAAATACCAGTTATAACTCTCTATATCCATGTTTAATTCTTTCATTCTGGCTACTAATTTATCATAATTTTCTTCTCTTTGGCTACCACCAATAATTTCTCCAATTCCAGGAGCTAACAAGTCAGCTGCTGCAACAGTTTTTCCATCTGGATTTTGTTTCATATAAAAGGCCTTGATGTCCATTGGATAATCTGTTACAAATACAGGTTTTTTAAATACTTGTTCACAAAGATATCTTTCATGTTCTGTTTGTAAATCAACACCCCAAGATACTTTAAATTCAAATTTATCGTTTGCTTTTTCTAATTCTTTGATGGCATCTGTATAAGAAATTCTAGCAAAGTCAGAATGAATGACATTATTTAATCTTTCCAATAGTCCTTTATCAACAAAGTTATTAAAGAATTCCATTTCTTCTTTACAATGTTCTAATACATAAGAAAATGTATATTTAAGCATTTCTTCTGCTAAATCCATATCATCATTTAAATCTGCAAAGCAAATTTCTGGTTCGATCATCCAAAATTCTGCGGCATGTTTTACTGTATTAGAATTTTCAGCTCTAAATGTTGGTCCAAAGGTATATACATTTCGAAATGCAGTCGCATAAGTTTCTACATTTAATTGTCCGCTTACTGTAAGATGTGCAGGCTTACCAAAAAAGTCTTTGGAAAAATCTACTTGTCCATCTTCTGCTGTTGGAACCTTAGCAAGGTCAAATGAAGTAACTGAAAACATTTCTCCTGCACCTTCTGCATCACTAGAAGTCAAAATAGGAGTATGTACATAAACAAACCCTCTTTCTTGGAAAAATTTATGAATGGCATATGCAAAGACACTTCTTACTTTAAATACAGCATTAAAGGTATTGGTTCTAGGGCGAAGATGTGAGATAGTTCTTAAATATTCAAAAGAATGTCTTTTCTTTTGAAGTGGATATTCTAAATCACATAAATTTAAAATTTCTATTTTTGTTGCTTGAATTTCAAAAGGTTGTTTTGCATTTTCAGTAATGACAAAAGTACCAGTTACTTTAATAGAAGAACTAATAGATAATTTAGCGATTTCAGCAAAGTTATCTAATGTATCACTAAATACAATTTGCACATTCTTAAAGAAAGATCCATCATTTAATTCAATAAATCCAAAAGTTTTTGAATCACGAATTGTTCTTACCCAACCTTCTAATGTGATTTCTTTATCTTTATATTCATTTGTGTTTTTATATAAATCTTTAATGACTAATTTTTTCATAAAAATCCCCCAATTAAAAAATTTTGTTTTAAGAACAAATGTAATTATATCCTAAAATACCTAGAAAAACAATACTTTACAAAATATATTTATGATTTCTTGTTATAAAAGACAAATTTACATAAAAATGTCCCAAACAGAAACGTCCCCAGTTGGACATTGGAAATTTCTTCTTTTTCAAAAATTAATAAAAATATCAAAAAGAGACATACTAATATTACAAAATGAAAAAGGAGGAAATTAAAAAAATGAAAAAAATATGGAATACATTACTTATTTTATCAATTTTATTTGCTTTTATACTATTATCCAATCCAAATCCAGTACAAGCAGCAGCATTAGATGATATAGCAATATCTACAAATAAGGATACAGTAAATCCAGGAGACACTGTAACACTTACCATTACTTTTGGGAAACCATTAGGAGCTTATACATTTGATATTGCATATGATAACAATTTACTAGAATATGTGGAAACAGATGGTGGAACACCAAATGATAATGGGACAAGAGTGAGAGTTGTTTTTTATGATTCAACAGGAGGAACAAGTCCAAAAGAAAGTATGCGTATCACTTTTAGAGCAAAAGAAGGAATTATGACATCAAATCCAACAGATTTAGCAGTAACTGCAGAAGGATTAGCAAACCCGGATGCTAGTGAAAATTATGATGATATAGCAACTGCTTTAGAGAAAAATATTGTGGTAGAGCCAAGATATGAAGATTACAAATTTGATTTAAGCTATACAGGTGGACCAATTGTAAATGAAGAAAAAGAAATGACACTTTCCTTAACATCTGCAATGGGGAAAAATTATGACCATGCTAGAATTATAGCAGAGGCAACAACACCTGATGGAGGAAATGTGCAATTGAAAGGAACTGATGAAACACAGACAGAATATGACTTAATAGATAGTGGTTGGGGTGATCCATCTGGATATGCTATTGGTGGACAAAATGTCAATAAAGTATTAAATCTTAGAGGTATTTTTGATAAAGCAGGAGAATACAGAATTACTTTTAAATTAATTGATAGAGATTCTTCAGATGCAGTTATTGCAGAAAATACATTTACAGTGACTGTAACAGATACACAAAATACACCATCAGAAGAAGAATCTCCAGAAAATACAACCCAGGGGACAACAGAAGAAAATATGACAAATACAACAGGAGAAAATTTACCAGCACAATTACCAAAAACAGGTATGAATCTATATATTCCTATAGCAGTTATTGTAATAGCAGTTATCAGTACTTCTTTATATATCATCATGAAGAAAAAGAATAGATAGAAGGATCATCACTTGAAAACGAAAGATAGAAAGAGTCAGATAATTTTCATTGGTTTTGTAATAACCATATTCCTGTTTATTTGTGTATTGGTTAATCAATGGATAGAAATCAGAGAAGTTGGAAAAGTAGATAAACAAGTGCAAACCAGTTTTGTAAGTACAGAAAATGTAAACACAAGAAATGAGATGGAAGAAGAAAATATAATTCTAGATGATGAAAATATGATACAAGATACAAGTATTAATCAGACAGAAAAAAGTTTGTTAACAACCTATAAAGGATATCCTGTGATTGCCAAATTAGAAATACCCAAAATAGACTTAGAAACATATGTTATTTCTGAATATAGTAATCAAGCATTAGGTGTATCTGTTACAAAGTTTTATGGAGGTAATCCTAATGAAGTAGGAAATTTTTGTATAGCAGGACACAATTATATAACAAAAAATATGTTTCATGATTTGAAAAAATTATCTATTGGAGATACTTTTTCATTAATAGATAACAACCGAAAGGAAGGTATGTATAAAATATATTTAGTAGAAACCGTAGAACCAAACGAAACACAATGTTTATCACAAAAAACAGATGGAAGAATAGAAGTGACTTTAATTACTTGTACAGCAGATTCTTCTAAAAGAATCATTGTAAAAGCAGTGAAGATATAAAAATAGAAAATGTAGAAAGTAAATGTATAAAGATAAATAATTATATATTTACTTTCTATATTTTAAACTACATAACAAAATTGCAAAGGAGCAATATATGTTAAAAGAAAAAATACGATATGGATTGTATATGATTTTAATTATTTTATTAGCTATATATCTATTTCCAAAAGAGGATGTACAAGCAGTCAATATAGTGGATGGAATTGAAAATTTCCCTGAAAGTTATCAGCCGTATTTAGAAGAGTTAAAAAAGAATCATCCCAATTGGACTTTTACTGCCTTGTATACAAATCTAGATTGGGATTATGTGATTCAAAATGAAAATATATTTGGAAAAAATTTAGTACCGAAATCATATAATGATAGATGGAAAAATACGAAACCAGGAGAATACAATGTAGAAGTCGATAGTGGTTGGGTGGATTGTTCAAAACAATCATTGTTATATACAATGGATCCACGAAATTTTTTAAATGAGTCAAGAATTTTTCAATTTGAAGAACTATCTTTTAATAGCAGTAGCAATTCTGTTGATGGAATTGAAAAAATATTATATGGTACAGAATTTTATAATAAAACAGTTAGTTACTTAACTTCAAGTGGAAGTACTGTAACGATGAATAAAAAATATTCTGACTTAATATATAGTGCAGGTATTCAATCAAAAGTAAGTTCTTATCATTTGGCCTCTAGAATAAAACAAGAAGTGGGACCATTTTTATCTCATAGTTCGATTAGTGGGAAAGTAGCAGGATATGAAGGATTATATAATTTTTACAACATAGGAGCTACTAGTTCGTCAGAACCCATGGGAGCCATTATTAATGGACTAAAATATGCAAGGGATGGAAACGGAGCAAGTGAAGCAACGAAAACAAAATATCTAATTCCTTGGAATACCAAAGAAAGAGCCATTACGGGTGGAGGTATCTTTATTGGCTCAAGTTATATCAATATTGGACAAAACACAATTTATTTACAAAAATTCCATGTTCATGATACGAATAATGGAGAATTATTTTGGCATCAATATATGACAAATGTATTAGCACCTTATAGTGAATCCAATATTATTTATAAAGGATATGCCAATAGTAATTTATTAGATTTGAATATCAATTTTGTCATTCCAGTATATAATCATATGCCTGAAATACAAGAAGAAAGTCCAGCCATTAATCCATCAGACTATGTGGAAGATAACACAAAAGTATATGCGAATGTAGAAACCACTTTAAATGTTAGAAGTGGGCCAAGTACGAGTTATGAAAAAATAACGAGTGTTTCTAAAAATGAAACGATGACAAGAATTGCAAAAGGAAAGCAAAGTGGAGAATTGTGGGATAGAGTTATTTTAGAAAATGGAATCGTAGGATATGTATTTCAAAATTATGTAGAAGAATTACCAGAAATTGAAGTAGAAGCAATAAAAGTGTCAGTAGATAATCCGGTTATTCAAAAAAATGAAATCAGTAAATTAAATATAGAAATTTATCCCAAAGAGGCAGAAGACCAAAGAGTAGAATATATTTCGAGTAATGAAAAAATTGTAAAAGTGGATAGTAATGGAAATCTATATGGTGTATCTTCTGGAAAAGCAACCATTACTGTACGAGCAATTTCAAATGGTGTGCAAACAAGTATTGATATAGAAGTATATAGTAAAGTTACAGGCATAGAAGTAAATGTTGAAACGATTACTTTGCAAGAAGGGGAACAATATCAAATCCTTGCCAATGTTGAACCAGCTGATGCCAATAATAAAGTAGTGCAATATGTGTCTGAAAATACCAATATTGCAACTGTCAATGATATAGGAATCATTACAGCAGTTCAAACAGGAAATACTAATATCCAGGTCTTTTCAGAGGAAGATGAAGATATTAACAAATCAATTCAGGTGCATGTCATAGAAAAGATTGCAGAAGAGGATTTAAGTTTTAGTGGAAATATACGAGTGAATGGAAATGAAATGAGTGGTATTGAAGAAGAAAATAGAACAGTAGAAAAATTGCTAGAAAATATTTTTGTAAGTGAAAAATATCAGATCCAAATTGTAGATAAAGTAGGAAATATACTACAAAGTCAAAACTTGGTAGGAACGGGGGCAAAAGTCCAAATTTTTACGAATACAGATGTACAAACCTTGGTAGCAGAATATGAAATCATTATTTATGGAGATGTGGATGGGAATGGAAAAATCAATAGTGTGGACTTATTAAAATTACAAAGACATATATTAGAAATAGAAGAATTAGATTTCTTATCTCAAAAAGCAGGTAATATTAACAAAAATGGAAAAAAACCAACATCAGTGGATTTATTATTAATTCAAAGACATATTCTAGGTTTAAAACAGATTGTGCAATGATTTTATAAAATAGCTTAAATAAAAATATAGAGGTATATAAGAAAGGAAGAAAGTGTTTGAAAAAGATAATCATTTTTCTAATAATATTGTTGATGTTAATAAATATAAGTATAATAACTTTAGCGGTGGAAAATGAAAAACAGGATGGTGTTTATTTGCAGACAACAAATACAGAAATAAAAAATGGAGAAGAATTTAGTTTTACAATTAATTTAGCGAATATTGATGTAGCAGCATTTGATATTCAGATATATTTTAATAATGAATTATTAGAATATGTTTCAGGACCAGAAAATACAAATGTGTCAGGAAGTAAAATTATAACGGTTTGGTATGATGAAACAGGAGGAGAACATTCAAAACAAAACTGTGAATTGGTGAAATATACATTTAAAGCAAAAGAAATTGAAACTGAGTATATTGCTATTCAGGGAGAATTCTATAATGCTGAAGGTGTTCAAGTACAAGGCTTTACAGATGGAATTGAAATCATAGCAAATGAAGAAGCACAAACAGAAACGATTGAAATTTCAGAAGAAAGTGAAGTAACAAGTAATAATTCTAGATTGAAAAATTTACGATTAAATCATGAGGGAATGACGCCTGTATTTTCACCAGATATAACAGAATATTACTTTCTGACAGAAGATTTATCAGCTTTAGAAGTAACAGCTATTCCAGAAAATACAAATGCCAATATAACGATTAGTGGAAATACTAATTTTAAAGAAGGATTAAATACAATTGTTATAGAAGTTAGTTCACCAGATAAAACAAGTAAAACACAATATACCATTTCTGTTACGAAAACAAAAGATTTGGAAAAAGCAAATGCCAATTTAGAAACTTTAGCAATTGAAAATGTAACAATAGAGCCAGAATTTACAAATGATATATATCAGTATCATGCTATTGTTTCCAACACAACTGAAAATTTAAATATTTTAGCAATACCAGAAAGGCAAAATGCAAAAGTAGAAGTAATAGGAGGAGAAAATTTACAATATGGAAATAATACAGTAAATATTCAAGTGGTAGCTGAAAATGGATATACGATAAAACAATATAAAGTAAGTGTTTATAGAAGAAATGAAGAGGAACAAAAAATAGCGGATGAAGAACAAAAAGTAAATATTCAAAAATTAAATGCTATTTTAGAAGAACAAGAAGAAGGGGAAGAAGAACAGAACTCAAGCAAAAATAGTATCATTGAAAACATAGAAGAAAATTTATGGTTTGTTATTATCTATATCATTTTTTCTATTATAATTATAGTGTTTGTAATTTATAGAATAAAAAAGGAAAAAATGGATAAAAATAAGAAAAATCAAAAGAAAAGTAAATAAATTCTAAAAAAGTATTTACGAATTGATATTTAGTTGGTATAATGCTGGTGTAAATATGGAGGTGATAATAATGAAATATAGATGTATGGCATGTGGATATATATACGATGATGAAGCAGAAGGAGTAAAATTTGAAGATTTACCAGAGGATTGGGTTTGTCCTTTATGTGGAGTTGGAAAAGATATGTTTGAAAAAGTAGAAGAATAAAATAACACTTGTATACAAGATTTTTTGTATACAAGTGTTTTCTATTTTATATTTGGGGTTCTTTTATGAGGTTTTCCTGAATTATTATTGAGAGAATTTCTGTTCAAAGGTGGTGGATTAAATCTAAGAGATTGTAAGAATTGATTTCCACGATTGTTACTCCAATGGGGATGCGCATTTTGCATATTTTGTTGAAAAATTTTAGCAAAACGATACATATATTTATTAGCCTTGTCCTTATTTTTAGGGATAATAATGATTTTTCCGTTTTTTCTTAGAATGTACATAATCTTTCATTTCATCTTTTACAGCTTGTGGAGAATCTTCCATAATTCCAATCATCATGCCATCATCAATGGATTGCTTAAACATAGAAATATCATTTTCTCCATTACCAATACACATATATCCAAAAAGAGGATGTAAAGTGGAAACCATTAATTTAACGGCATTACCTTTATTAATATTTTTATCTGCAACATCTAATCGATAATGCTGATAACTAGCATTTGGAAACCTAGTAGAACCCATATCACTCCAGAAGTTTAAATCTTCAACATAATTTGACATATCTTCCATTTGTGCTTTACTACCTGCTAATGTGATTTTGGTTATTTCTGGCATCATTTTTAATAAAGCATTAGTATCTTCACCATATTTTACAGTAGAATTTTTTCTATAATAGTCTTGAACATCTGGATGATTAACTGCATAAATGAATTCGCCATCTGTTAATCGAACCATTTGAGGATTTCCACCTGCTTCAACAAAATTAGTGATAACTTGACTTACTTTTTGAGGATCTAAACTTTTTCTCATTAAAAATTGTTTCTGTTTTGTGGAATAGATATTTGCTCCATTATCACCAATTAATATTTCAGGAATTCGTAGGTTGTTTTCTTGTAAACTTTTATAAATATCTCCAACGGTCCTTCCTGTTATTGGAATAACCATGCCATTCATGGTAGAAATTAGTGTAAATACTTGGTTTAATTTTTTATCTTCTAAATTTAGCGTTCCATCTTTATCTGTAAAAATAATAAAAGCAGGTCGTTTTATTTGCAAAGCAGTATTCATAATTATCCTTCTTTCTTGTAACTCGTGTTATGAAGTGAAAAATCACTTCATAAATAAATATAATAAAAATGGGCTAATTAATTAAGCCCATATAAATTCCCATCAACTAAAAGTTTAGCTCTCTTAGCTGTCTTTTCATCAGCATGTAATGCATTTTCTAAGAAATCAGGATGTTTGATTAAAAATTGTTTCATGGTTTCATCAGGATTTTCAAAGAATTTTTCTAGCATTTCTAATTGGTTTTCATTAATAATTTTATTTTTATAAGCAGTTTCAAATAATGTATTATCAACATTAACTAAAGAAAAAGCTTTTACACCTTGTGCTTCGATTTTTTCTTTTCCACCTTGCATACGGTCAACAACAACACAAGACCAGCACATTTGTCCGCCAATATTTTTAATAGCAGGTATCCAAGCTCTAATATAACTAGAAGCAACGGTTACTAAATCAGCAATATGTAATACTTTTTTTCCTTCAAGGTTGGTTACAGTTTGTGACTTTTCAAATTTACTGTTACTTACAACACTTGATAAATCTTTATAAATAGAAATATGAGGTTTATCTAAAAGATAAGCAATCATATTTGAGAAAAACCAATCTCTTCTTTCACCACCAGAGATATAGTCTATTTCTTCTACATTTATATTTTTTGTAATATAGTCTTTCATTGTATCGATAACATTATGGTAAATTTCATTTTCATTGTATTGTTTTAATACCTTTTGAAATACTTTTTCTGGTAAGCTTGATTTATCTTTTAAACATTCATCAATAAAAGCTAATAGTTCACTTGCATCCTTTTCGCTTCCATAAACAAAATGTGTATTGATAAAATATGGACCTATTTTACCAGATGTATACCAAAATGGTTTATTTTCTTCACAAAATCTTACAGCTTTTGTTTCAAATAAATATGACATAATATCAGACATAAAAAATTCCTCCTTAAATTTATTAGAACCATCATAATATAAAAAGGGGAATAAGTCAATTAGTAAAGCACTAAAAAATGCAATGTTTTAACATTTTTCATGGTTTTTCATTGACTTTTTAAGGGATTTTCTGTATAGTATTAAGAGATTAAATTAAAGGAGGAAACCATGAAACATTTAATTGATATCAAAGATTTATCAGTAAAAGAGATTGACGAACTTATAAATGTAGCAAAAGACATTATGGCTAACAAAGAAAAATATGCAAAAAAATGCGAAGGAAAAAAATTAGCAACTTTATTTTATGAACCAAGCACAAGAACAAGATTAAGCTTTGAGGCTGCTATGTTAGATTTAGGAGGAAATGTATTAGGATTTTCTTCTGCTAATACAAGTTCTGCTTCAAAAGGAGAAACTGTTGAAGATACTGTTAGAATGGTAGGAGGATATGCAGATATTATTGCAATGAGACACCCAAAAGAAGGTGCACCATTTGTTGCTTCTATGAAGGCAGAAGTACCAATTATTAATGCAGGTGATGGAGGTCATTGTCATCCAACACAAACATTAACAGATTTATTAACTATTCATTGTGAGAAACACAGATTATCTGATTTAACAATAGGTATCTGTGGTGATTTAAAATTCGGAAGAACTGTTCATTCTTTAATTACAGCTATGTCAAGATATAGCAATATTAAAATCGTATTAATTTCACCAGATGAACTAAAATTACCAGATTACGTAAAGACAGATGTATTAGAAAAAAATCATATGGAATATGTAGAAACAAATAATATGGAAGAATATATGCCAGAATTAGATATTTTGTATATGACAAGAGTACAACAAGAAAGATTCTTCAATGAAGATGATTATATCAGATTAAAAGATTATTATATCTTAAATGAAGAAAAATTAGAAAATGCTAAAAAAGATTTGTGTATTATGCACCCATTACCAAGAGTAAATGAAATAGCAGTAGAAGTGGATGATGATCCAAGAGCATGTTATTTTAAACAAGCAAAATATGGTAAGTTTATCAGAATGGCATTAATATTAAAATTACTAGAGATAAAATAGCTAAAGAAATTTGGTTATATGAAAATTTAAAATTGATTTTGAGAAAGAAAGGAAAAGAAGTCAATGAATATAGATAGTATAAAAAATGGATATGTAATAGACCACATAGAAGCAGGAAAGAGTTTTGAAATATATAATTACTTGAATTTAGGAGAACTAGATACATCTGTTGCAATTATCAAAAATGCAAAAAGTAATAAAACAGGAAAAAAAGACATTATAAAAATCGATGAAAACTTAGATATCAATTTAGATATATTAGGATATTTAGATCCAAAGATCACAGTAAACAAAATAAAAGATGGAAAAATTATAGAAAAATTCCATCCAGAACTTCCAGAAAAATTAGTGAATGTTGTGAAATGTAAAAATCCAAGATGTATTACATCAATTGAACAAGAATTACCACATATTTGTGAATTAACAGATAGAGAACATGTGGTATATAGATGTAAATATTGTGAGGAGCAAGTAAATAGATAAGGAAAACATGTATTAGTAGATTTTTTCTATACAATAATAAATAAGTAGGGAAGGAAGATATGTAAATGAAATTATTATTAAAAAATGGACATGTAATAGATTATAAAAATAAACTAGATGACAAATATGATGTCTTAATAGAAGATGGGAAAATTGTAAAAGTTGAAAAAAACATTAATGAAACAGCAGATAAAGAAATAGATTGTACAAATTTAAATATCATACCTGGTATGATAGATGTACATTGTCATTTAAGAGAACCAGGAGGAGAACATAAAGAAACAATTGAAACAGGTTCAAAAAGTGCTGTTGCAGGTGGATTTACAACTATTTGTCCAATGCCAAACACAAAACCAACACCAGATAATGTAGAAACATTAACATATATCATAAATGAAGCGAAAAGAGTAAATCTATGTAATGTGTTACCATATGCATCTGTAAGTAAGGGAGAAAAAGGAGAAGAATTAGTTAATTTTGAAGAATTAAAAAAAGCAGGAGCGATTGCCTTTTCTGATGATGGTATGCCAGTAGTTAACAGTAGAATGATGAGACAAGCTATGATAGAAGCAGATAAATTAGGAACATATGTAGCATCACATTGTGAAGAAAAATCTGTATCAGCAGGTGCAATAAATGCAGGACCTGTTGCAGATAAATTAGGTGTACAAGGTGTATTACCAGAAGCAGAAGAAATCATGGCAGCAAGAGAAATCGTGATATCAGAAACAAATGGTGTCAGAGGACATATTTGCCATATTAGTACAAAAACAAGTAAAGATATGATAAGAGATGCCAAAAAAAGAGGCGTTAAAATTACTTGTGAAACTTGTCCACATTATTTCACATTTACAGTGGATGAGGTATTAAAATCAGGAACCAATGCCAAAATGAACCCACCATTAAGAGAAGAAAAAGATAGACAAGCGATTATCGAAGGATTAAAAGAAGGAACCATTGATTGTATCATTACAGACCATGCACCACATGCAGAATCAGAAAAAAATGTAGAGTTATCAAAAGCACCAAATGGAATTATTGGATTTGAAACAGCACTTCCAGCTGAAATTATGAACTTAGTAGATCCAGGACATATTGATTATCTAAATCTAGTAAGACTTACTTCATATACACCATCTAAATTATTACATATTGATCATGAAAGAGGAAGTATAGAAGCAGGAAAAATGGCAGATATTACGATATTTAATCCAAATGAAGAATATGTATATACAAAAGAAATGATTGTATCTAAATCAAAAAATAGTCCATTTATCGGAAAAACACTAAAAGGAAAAGTAAAATACACAATCGTAAATGGAAGAATCGTATATGAGGGCTAACATTAAATGCTAGGGGACAAACCTATTTGAAGATTTAATTTATATTTGATGTAAAAGAAAAGGAGAGATAATCTTGGAAAACATATTTATACAATATCCAAAATGTTCTACTTGTAAAAAAGCAAAACAATGGTTAGAAAAAAACAATATCTCATTCCAAGATAGAAATATTGTTTTAGAAACGCCAACAGAAAAAGAATTAGAAACATGGATACAAAAAAGTGGATATGAAATAAAGAAATTTTTTAACACAAGTCGGATTAAAATATAAAGAATTAAATTTAAAAGAAAAATTACCAAGCATGTCAGATAAGGAAAAAATAACATTATTAGCATCTGATGGTATGTTAATTAAAAGACCATTACTTATAACAAAGGAAAAAATATATGTTGGATTTAAAGAAAAAGAGTGGGAAGAATTAACAAAATAGAAGGTAATTAAAGAATTAAATTTCAACAGGAAACAGCAAAGAAAGGAATGAATTTGAAATGATAAATGCAATGGACAAATTAATTGATAAAATTAAAGAAACCAATAACCCAACTGTTATGGGATTGGATCCTAGATATGAAATGATACCAGAATGTATTAGAAATAAATACGAAGAAAATTTAGAAGGCGTAGCAAAAGCAATTGTAGAATTCAATAAAGCATTAATTGATGCAACATATGACATCATACCAGCTGTAAAACCACAAATTGCATTTTACGAAATGTATGGATTAGAAGGAATGAAAGCTTTTGAGGAAACTTGTAAATATGCAAAAGAAAAAGGTATGATTGTCATAGCAGATATTAAAAGAGGAGATATTGGAAGCACTGCAAAAGCATATTCAAGTGCTTTCTTAGGAAAAACAAAAATAGGAGAAAAAGAAGAAAGTATTTATGATGTGGATTTTGTAACAGTAAATCCATATTTAGGAATTGATGGAGTGAAACCATTTATAGAAGATGCACAAAAATATGGAAAAGGTGTATTTATCCTTGATAAAACATCAAATCCATCATCTGGAGAATTACAAGACTTGAAACTAGAAACAGGAGAAGAAGTATACACAAAAGTTGCAAAACTTGTGGAAGAATGGGGAAAAGATTTGAGAGGAGAATATGGATATAGTAGCATTTCAACTGTGGTAGGTGCAACATATCCAAAACAATTGCAAGACTTAAGAAAAACAGCACCACATACCTTTTTCTTAATACCAGGTTATGGAGCACAAGGAGGAAAAGCAGAAGATATTGCTTTAGGATTTGACGAAAATGGAATTGGTGGAATTGTTAATAGTTCTAGAGGATTAATGTGTGCATACAAATCAGAACTATGGAAAGATAAGTACACAGAAGAAGATTTTGCAAAAGCAACAAGAGCAGAGGCGATTAGAATGAGAGATGAATTAAATCAAGCAATCAAATAGAAAAAGGAAGAAGTATTATCACAGGAAGAAGTGAAAAATATGAAACCAGGTAAAGATTATATAGGTGTAGGTTGCCGGAGCATTTATCATAAATGAAAAAGGACAGTTATTATTGCAACAAAGAAATAAAGAACCAGAAAAAGGCTATTGGAGTATACCAGGTGGAAAATTAGAATGGATGGAAACTTTTGAAGATGCTGTCAAAAGAGAAGTAAAAGAAGAATGTGGTGTAGAAATTAAAGTAGAAAAATTATTAGGAATTTGTGACCACATTGTAAAAAACGAAAATCAACATTGGGTATCTCCAAGCTTTTTGTGTAGAATCACAAAAGGGGAGCCTAAAATTATGGAACCAACTAAACACACAGATATGCAATGGTTTGATTTACATGCATTACCAGAAAATTTAACAATCACAACAAAACATGCTGTGAAACATTATAAAGAAGAGGAGGGATAATATGCCAAAGCAAGTATTAGCAAAATTGGTAGAAAAAGAGGAAGTAATTAAAGGCATTTACAAGTTTAGTGTAAAAGCAAGTGAAATCGTAGAAGATGCAAAACCAGGAAATTTTATTGAAATTAGAGTAACTGATCAAGTAGAACCATTTTTAAGAAGACCAATTAGTATCTACAATTTAGATAGAAAAAATGGAATTCTAGAATTTATTTTCCAAGTAAAAGGAAAAGGAACAGAAATATTAGCAAGAAAAGAAATTGGAGATAAAATTGATATTATAGGACCATTAGGATATGGAACATTTAAAACAGATAAATTTAACAAATTAGCAGTCATTGGTGGAGGAATTGGAATATTCCCATTATATGAACTTTCTAAAGAAGCAAAAGCTGAGAAAAAAGAAGTGCATTGTTATTTAGGATTTAGAAATCAAGATTTTGTTATGTTAGAAAAAGAATTTGAAGAAGTAACAGATAGTTTAATCATTACAACAGATGATGGAAGCTATAAAAACAAGGGATTTGCTATAGATTATTTAATGGAAGATATGAAAAAAGAGCATTATGATTGTATCTATGCTTGTGGACCACTTCCAATGTTAAAGGCAGTTCAAAAATATGCAAATGAAAATAACATTGAATGTCAAATATCATTAGAAGAAAAAATGGGATGTGGATTAGGTGTATGTTTAGGATGTGCAGTAAAAACAGCTAAAAGCCCAAAAGATGCACCAGAATATTTCCACGTTTGTAAAGGTGGACCAGTATTTAACGCAAGAGATGTAGAGATATAAAGAAAGGAAAGAAAATGCCAGGATTTACAATACATATTGCAATAGCAAAAGAATATGCAAAAAAACACGAAAAAGAAATAAAAAATATGGAAGAATTTATAGAAGGCTCTATTGCACCAGATTATATCCCAATAGAAAATAAAAATATTCCTAAAAGCGAAACACATTATGGAAAATGGGGAGATTGGTCAAGGGATGACCAAATCATCTATTTAGATAAATTTTTGCAAGATGAAAAAGTAGATTTAAGCAGAGATTATTGGAAGGGATATTTTATCCATCTACTAACAGATGATTATTTTGATAGAATTTATTTTAGAGAAGAAGCAAAACAAGCAAAGAAAAATCATGATACATTTCATAATGATTATGATTGCTTGAATGCAGAAATCATAAAAAGATATCAAGTAGAAGTCATGGGAAAAATAGAAAAATATATGCATCAAATAGAGGATAAGCCTAAATATTTGAAACTAGAAAAAATCATACAATTTATTGAAGAAATGTCGAATATAAATTTAGAACAACAGGTAGAACTTATAAAACAAAAAAGAATGGAGGGAATGGAATAAATGAATACGAAAGTAAATTTTGCAGGAATCGAAATGAAAAATCCAGTAACCGTTGCATCTGGTACATTTGGTTATGGAAGAGAATATGCTGAGTTTTTCGATTTAGGAAAATTAGGAGCTATTATTACCAAAGGAACTTCTTTAAGACCAAAAAGTGGAAACAAGCCATCAAGGGTATGTGAAACACCAAGTGGAATGTTAAATAGTATTGGACTTCAAAATCCAGGAGTAGAATATTTTGCAAATAATGATTTACCATTTTTAAGAAAGTTTGATACAAAAATCATTGTCAATGCTTGTGGAAGTTCAATTGATGAATATGTAGAATTATGTAAGATATTAAATAATATGGATATAGATGGTGTAGAATTAAACTTATCTTGTCCAAATGTAAAAGAAGGATGTATGGCATTTGGAAATACTTATGAAGGGGTTAAGAAAGTAACTAGTGAAGTAAGAAAAGTATTGGATAAACCATTAATAGTAAAATTAACACCAAATGTAACTGATATTGCTGGAATAGCAAAAGGGGTAGAAGATGGAGGAGCAGATGCAGTTTCTTTAATCAATACATTATTAGCTATGAAAATTGATATTTATAAAAGAAAACCAGTACTTGCTAATAATACAGGTGGTTTATCAGGTCCAGCAATCAGACCAGTAGCTGTAAGAATGGTATATCAAGTAGCACAAGCAGTTAATATTCCCATTATGGGATTAGGAGGAATTGTATCAGGAGAAGATGCTATCGAATTTATGCTAGCAGGTGCAACAACGATTTCAATAGGGGCTGGTAACTTCATAGATCCATATACAAGTGTGAAAGTTGTTGAAGGAATTGAAGAGTATATGAGAAAATGCAATATAGAAGATATCAACGATATTATTGGAAAAGTGGAAATGAATTAGAAAAAATAGGAAAAAACCTAAAAGAATACTTGAAAAGTATTCTTTTTTGGTATAGAATAAGAAAGGTCGAGCAAGACTAAAAAATAAAAGTCAATGACTTTTAAATATAAAGGAGGAATTTTTATGTCAGTAAAACTAGGAATTAATGGTTTTGGAAGAATTGGAAAATTATCATTCCAAGCAGCATTAGCAAAAGAAGGAGTAGAGGTTGTAGCAATAAACGACCCATTTGTTGCAGCAGACTATATGGCATATATGACAAAATATGATACAGTACACGGAAGATTCAATGGAACAATAGAAGAAAAAGATGGAAATTTAGTAGTAAATGGAAAAGAAATAAAAGTATATAATGAAATGGATCCACACAATATCCCATGGGGAGAATTAGGTGTTGAATATGTATTAGAATGTTCAGGAGTATTCACAACAATGGAAAAAGCACAAGCACACTTAGATGCAGGAGCAAAACAAGTTGTAATTAGTGCTCCATCAAAAGATGCACCAATGTTTGTTATGGGAGTAAACAATACAGAATATAAACCAGAAATGAACATCGTATCAAATGCATCATGTACAACAAACTGTTTAGCACCACTTGCTAAAGTTATCAATGATAAATTTGGTATTACAGAAGGATTAATGACAACAGTACATGCAACAACAGCAACACAAAAAACAGTTGATGGTGCTTCTAAAAAAGATTGGAGAGGTGGTAGAGCAGCAGCAGCTAATATTATCCCATCTTCAACAGGAGCTGCAAAAGCAGTTGGAAAAGTTATCCCTTCATTAAATGGAAAATTAACAGGTATGTCATTCAGAGTACCAACAGTTGATGTTTCAGTTGTTGACTTAACATGTAATTTAGCAAAACCAACAACATATGAAGAAATTTGTAAAGCTATGAAAGAAGCTTCTGAAAATGAATTCAAAGGAATCATCGAATATACAGATGAACCAGTTGTATCTTCAGACTTCATTTCAGATCCACATACATCAATTTTTGATGCTTCAGCTGGAATCATGTTAACAGATACATTTGTAAAATTAGTAGCTTGGTATGATAATGAATGGGGATATTCAAATAAATTAGTAGACTTAGCTTGCTATATTGCATCTGTAAAATAATAAAATGTGTAAAAATTAAATAATATATTGAAAAATCTCTAACTATATTTTAAAATGAGGAAAATATGGTTAGAGATTTTTTATGAAAAGAATATATGTGATTGGGGGAGATAGAAAAATGATGGAAGAATGTAAAAAAGAAAATGAAGAAATCAAAGAAGCAGTAGAACAATTAACACAAATGAGTGCAGATGAATATGAAAGAGAGTTATATGAAATCAGAGAAAGAAGTAGATTGACATATAATACGGAAATGAATGAGGCAAGACGAAAAGGATTGGAAGAAGGAATTGAAAAAGGAGAAAAAGAAAGTAAATCAAAAATTGCCAAAAAATTATTAGAAAGAAAGATGTCAACTAAAGAAATAGCAGAAATAACAGGATTAAAAGAAGAAGAAATAGAAAAGTTGAAAGATAATCAAAAAATTGGATATACTAATTAAAATTATTAGAATAACCACTTGAAAACTGGAAAAAAATGCTATACAATAGAACTGTTGAGAAAGAGAACTGCATATGAATTCATGCAGTAGAAAGGGAGGATTCAGTATGAATAAGAAAACAGTAAAAGATATTGATTTGAAAGGAAAAAAAGTATTTGTAAGATGTGACTTTAATGTACCAATGGATGAAAATCAAAATATAACAGATAATACAAGAATTGTAGCAGCATTACCAACCATTAAATATTTGTTAGAACAAAATTGTAAATTAATATTAGCATCACATTTAGGAAGACCAAAGGGAGAATTCAAACCTGAATTTTCATTAGCACCAGTTGCTAAAGAATTATCAAAATTATTAGGACAAGAAGTTATTATGGCAAAAGATGTTATTGGTGAAGATGCTTGTGAGAAAGCTGCTAACCTAAAAGAAGGAGAAATCTTATTACTTGAAAATGTAAGATTCCATAAAGAAGAAACAGATAATGATCCAGAATTTTGTAAAAAATTAGCTTCAATGGCAGAAGTATATGTAAATGATGCTTTTGGAACAGCACATAGAGCACATGCTTCAACAACAGGAATTGCAAGTTATTTACCAGCAGTATCAGGATTCTTAATTGAAAAAGAATTACAATTCTTAGGAAATGCAGTAAATAATCCAGAAAGACCATTTGTTGCTATCTTAGGTGGAGCAAAAGTTTCTGATAAAATTGGTGTTATTGATAGTTTATTAGAAAAAGTAGATACATTAATGATTGGTGGAGGAATGGCATATACATTCTTCAAAGCACAAGGATATGAAGTAGGAAATTCAATTTGCGAAATGGATAAATTAGATTTAGCAAAAGAGGCTATGGAAAAAGCAAAACAAAAAGGTGTTAAATTCATGCTTCCAGTAGATACAAAAGTGGGTAAAGAATTTAAACCGGATACAGAAAGTAAAATTGTAAGTTACAAAGAGATTCCAGCAGATTGGGAAGGATTTGACATTGGACCAGAAACGATAAAAATGTTTGAAGAAGAATTAAGAAAAGCAAAAACAGTTGTATGGAATGGACCTTTAGGATTATTCGAATTTGATCAATTTGCTATTGGAACAAATTCTATTGCAAAAGTATTATCAGAAATTGATGCAACAACCATTATTGGTGGTGGTGATTCAGCAGCAGCTGTTAAGAAGGCTGGACTAGAAGATAAAATGACACATATTTCAACAGGTGGTGGAGCTTCTCTAGAATTCTTAGAAGGAAAGAAATTACCAGGAATTGAAGCTTTAATGGATAAATAAAATATTAATTTAAAATATAAAAAATCCTAGTTAGTTATATTACTAATTAGGATTTTTTATAAAAATAAGTTAAAGTATAATTATAGCTATTTTAAAATAAAAAATGTAAAAATCTCATATATAAAATAGTAAAAATGTTCTTAGATTTCAATACTCTAAGAACATTTTTTTCATTTCAATTTTAACAATAAAATATAGTAAAGTCAATAAAAAATGTATAAAATTTTTTTTGAAGAATATTGGTAAAAAATTTCGAATGTTAAAAATATTTTCTGCAATAAAAATTGAACAAGAGTAGTGATATTAATACTTTTAAGTAATGTTATATATTCTTAGAGTATTGAAATCTAAGTAAAAAAAACAAGAAATAAAATATGATATTGTATTGACTTAATTCATTAAAACAGATAAAATAAAAAAGAACAAAAAGTCAAACAAAACCTATTATTGTAAATAGTAAGAACATTGAAAAATAAATATCATTATTCGTATAAAAGATAAGGAAATGTAAATACTATTTACAAATATAGAAATGCGTATATATAAATAAAAATAAAAAAATGTAAAGAAGGATGTTGATAATAATTTAAAATAAATAAAACTAAGAAATTTGAATAAAAAACAAAAGAGAGGAGAAATTTAGATAATGAGAAAATTAGAAAAACAAAAGAACAAAAAGAATAATGGTATTACATTAATTGCACTTGTTATAACAATTATAGTCTTATTAATCCTAGCAGGAGTAAGTATTGCAACTTTAACAGGAGAAAATGGAGTATTAACAAAAGCTAGTGAAGCAGGTAAACAAACAGAGATAGCAGAAATAAAAGAAATGGCACAAACAGATATATTGGCAAAACAAACAGAAAATGAAGGGAATATATCAAAAGAAGAATTTGTAGAAATATTAAATAAATATTTTAAGGATGTGCCAACAGCAGAGGAATTACCAGAAAATTTATCTACATTGATATTAACTACAAAAGCTGAATATGGAAATTATGATATCAATATATCAGAAATATGGGATGATACATTTCCTAAAACTATAGAAAGTTTAAAAGCTGGTGACAAAGTATATTATGATACAGGAGTATCAAGTGTAGGAGATAATGGTGTGATAGAATGCGTTGTCTTATACGATACAGAATATAATGAAACAAATGGAACAAATTATGGAGTACAAATTATATCAGCAGATACAGTAGATATGGTTACTTTAGGAGATAGTGATTTTAATACATCAAGAGACTCATATAATAACGCATTAAAAACATTGTATGATAAAGCACAAAAATATTTAAATCCAATATATGCAACAAGTAGCAGATGTGTAGGAAGCAAACCAGATGAACCAGACTGGGATACAGAAGAAATGTTTATAGCAGATAGTAATTATACTTATATGAATAATTACAATAATACCTTTAAGGTGAGTGATGAAAATTATAATATAGATTGGACACAAATGGAAAATATAACAAATGTTGATATAACAGCAGCAAGTTCCGGTTACTGGTTAGGCTCTCGTAACATCTTTTCTAAATCTGATGGCAGTAGCTTTAATGTGTGTGATGTGGATGTTTCTGGCAATTTGGATATGGAACGGTTATGTTGGTTATTTATGTTTTATAAATTCTTATACAGCCACGTATGGTTATAGCTTTTCATATGGTTTCCGTCCAGTATTCACCTTAAAATCTGGACTAAAAATAACAGAAGGAGATGGAGTAGATACACCATATACATTAGCACCATAATAAATACGAAAAAAACAAGGAAAAACCAAGAGAATACTTGAAAAGTATTCTCTTTTGTTATACAATGGTACTGTCCGTAGTGGCGTGTAATAATGTTATATTCACAAAAGAATTTTATAAACATTATTATAATAAAAAGGAGGAATTTTTTATGAGAAGAAAAGTAATCGCAGGAAACTGGAAAATGAATATGCTTCCAGATGAGACAATTAGATATATTGACGAATTATCAAAATTAGTAGGTGAAACACAAAACGAAGTTATTTTATGTGTTCCATTTACTGATTTATTTTATGCCTTATTAACTGCACAAAATACCAATATCAAAATTGGTGCACAAAATATGCATTTTGAAGAAAAAGGTGCTTACACAGGAGAAGTATCAGCAAAAATGTTAAAATCAATTAATGTAGAATATGTCATTATTGGACACTCAGAAAGAAGACAATATTTTAATGAAACAGATGAAAGTGTTAATAAAAAAATAAAAGCAGCATTTGCAAATGGATTAAAACCAATTGTATGTGTGGGAGAAACATTAGAACAAAGAGAAGATGGAGAAACAACAGAAGTTATCACAAAACAAACAGAACTAGCATTAGAAGGATTAACAAATGAACAAGTAGAAAATACAATTATAGCTTATGAACCAATTTGGGCAATTGGAACAGGAAAAACGGCAACAAGTGAAGATGCTAATAACTCAATCAAAGATATCCGTAAGAAAATTGCCGAAATTTATGGACAAAATGTAGCAGATAGCGTTATAATACAATATGGTGGAAGTGTAAAATCTAAAAATGCAAAAGAACTATTCACCATGTCTGATATAGATGGAGGATTAGTTGGTGGAGCAAGTTTAGATCCAGAAGAATTTTCAAAGATTGTTAACTTTGATAAGGAAAGCGTGCGTTAACAAAATCAAAGATTTTGACGCACAAATGTGAAGACTGCTTCGCAGTACTTCACGAATATAAGAAGCTTAACCTTGTTATATACGAAAAAATCTTATATAGGATCAAGATAAAAGTAGATTTTTTCTATATAATAAATAAAACACTTTAAATCATAGAGAGAAGGATGGTAGATTATGAAAGATAAATTAACAATGCTAATGATATTAGATGGATTTGGAGATAATCCAAATAAAGATGGAAATGCTATTAAATTAGCAAAAACACCCAATATTGATAGACTAATGAAAAAATATCCAAATACGGAAATTTATACAAGTGGATTACATGTTGGTTTACCAGAAGGACAAATGGGAAATTCAGAAGTAGGACATACAAACATTGGAGCAGGAAGAATTGTATACCAAGAATTAACGAGAATTACAAAATCAATAGAAGATGGAGATTTCTTCTCAAATCCAGAATTTATTGCAGCAATTGAAAATTGTAAGAAACATAATTCTAAATTACATATTTTAGGATTGGTATCAGATGGAGGAGTTCATAGCCATAATCGTCATTTATATGGATTATTAGAAATGGCTAAGAGAAGAGATTTTGAAAATGTATATGTACATTGTTTCTTAGATGGAAGAGATACACCACCAGCATCTGCTGAAGGATATATTGTAAAACTAGAAGAAAAAATGAAAGAGAAAAATGTAGGAAAAATTGCAAGCCTATCAGGTAGATTCTATGCAATGGATAGAGATAAAAGATGGGAAAGAGTTCAAAAATGCTATAATGCACTTGTGAATGGTGAAGGTATAAAAGCAGGAAGTGCCGTAAAAGCAATTGAAGATTCTTATCAAAAAGAAGTATTTGATGAATTTGTTGAACCAACCGTTATTTGTAATGGTGAAGAACCAATTGCAAAAATTGAGAAAAATGATTCTGTTATTTTCTTCAATTTTAGACCAGATAGAGCAAGAGAAATTACCAGAGCATTGGTAGATCCAGAATTTGATGGATTTGAAACAAAGAAAGATTTAAATCTATATTATGTATGTTTCACAAGTTATGATGAAACCATGCCAAATGTACATATTGCTTTTAAGAAAGAAGCTTTACACAACACATTTGGAGAATATATTAGTAAGTTAGGATATACACAATTAAGAATTGCTGAAACAGAAAAATATGCACATGTTACATTCTTCTTTAACGGTGGAGAAGAAAAACAATATCCAGGAGAAGATAGAATATTAGTACCATCACCAAAAGTAGAAACATATGACATGAAACCTGAAATGAGTGCATATGAAGTAACAGATAAAGTAATAGAAGCAATTAAGAGTGATAAATATGATAGTATCATATTAAACTATGCCAATACAGATATGGTAGGACATACAGGAAGTTTAGAAGCAGCTATTAAAGCAGTGGAAGCTGTAGATGAATGTGTTGGAAAAGTGGTAAGTTTAGTAGAAGAAAAACAAGGTAATTTAATTATTACAGCAGACCATGGAAATGCAGAACAAATGATAGATTACAAGACAGGAGAACCACATACAGCACATACTACAAATCCTGTACCAATTATATTAGTAACACCAGATACAACATTAAAATTAAAATCAGGTGGAAAATTAGCAGATTTAGCACCAACTATGCTTGATCTAATGCATCTAGACAAACCAGAGGAAATGACAGGAGAAAGTTTATTAGATAAGGAATAAAAGGATATGTTAAATCACACGAAACAGATAAAGGAAATGTATGAAGAAATACAAAGAAAATTACTATATATGATACCAGAAAAATGGGAATCGATATATTTATACAGTTCTGTTATAGAAGATGGTAAAAAAGAACCAACAGGAGAATTATTTTTCTATTATATTCCGAAAGGAATATTTAGAAAAAATCCTGTTAATGTCTATGAAGTTCCAAGTAAATTTAATATTGATGAAAAACAATATTTAGAGTTAGCTCAAAAATTATATGATGATATAAAACAATTAAGAGAGGAATTTAAAAGAACGACTCCAGGAGAAATGTGGAGTAATCTTACAATATCTATAACCAATATGAAGTTTCGAGCAGAATATAGTTATGAAGATTTGGTAAATAATGCTTTTAATAGTTATGAACGTCATGTGATTTGGAGATATAAATACTTAGGAATTGGACCAGAACAAGTTTCTAAAAAAGATAAAGACATTTTATATCGATATTTTAATGGTGCAAGAAACTTATCAGAGGTAGAAGAATATAATGCTGGTATCTATATAGAGCAAGATACAAAAAATATTATTGAATATAATACACAAGAAGATGAAATTGAAAATGATGGTTATATAAGAGAAGATGAAGTCCCAGACATTGGAATAGGAAAGAAATATAATCAAATTCAAAGTCATAAAATAGAAAATAATTGGGATGCAAATCTTCGAAAAAAAGAAGATACCATGTGGAGCCATGGCCATGAATCTATGGAACAATATATTGTAAAAAATAGTAAGAATAGTAGAAATTATACAAATAGACAAGGTAATGAAAAAATAAATAAACCACAAGATGGAAATACAGTTACATTAAATTATGGAAAATCAGAAACAGTAGATAAGGCACAAAATGATATTACAAGAGAAAAAATGAAAAAAATACAAGAAGAATTCAACAAAGGAAAAGGTAATAAAACCAAAACAACTAATGAGAATAAGAATAAGCCAATTAGAAATCAAATATTATTTTCAGAAGATAAAATAGAGGAAGAATAGAAGGGTTTTTAAATTTAGGTAGATTACCTAAAAAGATATATACAAATCAAGTATTGAAAGGAGCAATGAAAATGATTTATTCAAAAGAATTAGAAGAAATGTGTGTTGTAAAAAAAGGAGTAGACCATGGACCAGCACCAATCCCAGAAGAAGGAAAATGGGTTAAAGCTAAAGAAATAAAAGATATATCAGGTTTAACACATGGTATTGGATGGTGTGCACCACAACAAGGAGCTTGTAAATTAACTTTAAATGTAAAAGATGGTATCATTCAAGAAGCATTAATTGAAACAATTGGATGTTCAGGAATGACACATTCAGCAGCTATGGCTGGAGAAATTTTAACAGGAAAAACAATATTAGAAGCATTAAATACAGATTTAGTTTGTGATGCTATCAATACTGCTATGAGAGAATTATTCTTACAAATTGTATATGGAAGAACACAAACAGCTTTCTCAGAAGGAGGACTTCCAGTAGGAGCAGGACTTGAAGATTTAGGAAAAGGTCATACATCACAAGTTGGAACAATTTATTCAAGTACATTAAAAGGACCAAGATATTTACAATTAACAGAAGGTTACATTGTAGAATTAGGATTAGATAAAGATGATCAAATCATTGGATACAAATATGTTCATATGGGAAAAATGATGGATAACATCAAAAAAGGAATGGATCCAATGGAAGCTATTGAAAAAGCTTCTGGTACATATGGAAGATTTGATGAAGCTGTTAAGAAGATTGACCCAAGACAAGAGTAAAACGAATGAAAAGCGGAAGATATACCACTTTTGCTTTGTCAAGAGAATCATATATGAATTAAAAAGAAATAAGGAGGAAATAAAATGGCAGTAACATTTGAAAGTTATGAAAGAAGAATAGATCAAATAAAACCAGTAATGGAAAAATACGGAATAAAGGATTTTGAAGATGCATTAAAAATATGTACAGATAAAGGATTTAATCCATATGAAATCGTAAAAGGAGTACAACCAATTTGTTTTGAAAATGCAGCTTGGGCATATACATTAGGAGCAGCAATCGCTGTTAAAAAAGGTTGTACAAAAGCAGCAGATGCAGCTAAAGCAATCGGAGAAGGATTACAAGCATTCTGTATTCCAGGTTCAGTTGCAGATGACAGAAAAGTTGGATTAGGACATGGAAATTTAGCATCAATGCTATTATCAGAAGATACAAAATGTTTTGCATTCTTAGCAGGACATGAGAGTTTTGCAGCAGCTGAAGGTGCAATCGGAATTGCAAAATCAGCAAACAAAGTAAGAAAAGAACCATTAAGAGTTATTTTAAATGGACTTGGAAAAGATGCAGCGCAAGTTATTTCAAGAATTAATGGATTTACATATGTAAAAACAGACTTTGATTTCTTCACAGGAAAAGTAAAAGTTGTAGAAGAAATTAAATATTCAGATGGAGAAAGAAGTAAAGTTAGATGTTATGGAGCAAATGATGTTAGAGAAGGTGTAGCTATCATGTGGATGGAAGATGTTGATGTATCAATTACAGGTAACTCAACAAACCCAACAAGATTCCAACATCCAGTTGCAGGAACATACAAAAAAGAAAGATTAGCAGCAGGTAAAAAATACTTCTCAGTAGCATCAGGTGGTGGAACAGGAAGAACATTACACCCAGATAATATGGCAGCAGGACCAGCTTCATATGGTATGACAGATACAATGGGAAGAATGCACTCAGATGCACAATTTGCAGGAAGCTCATCAGTACCAGCACATGTTGAAATGATGGGATTAATCGGAATGGGTAATAACCCAATGGTTGGAGCATCAGTTGCAGTAGCAGTTGCAGTAGAAGAAGCAATGAAATAGTCCAATAGGGACGTGTCAAAATGCACAAAAATGTCCAAAAGGGCAGACCTCAAAGAATGATTTTGAAAATTATTTTGAGGTCTGTTTTTTTCGTTATTTACTATTTATAATGGAATAATTTTCTATTTATAATACATACTAAAATATATAATCATTCACAAAAAAATAAGAGATTAGGAGAGCGTTATGAATAGAAGATATAGAAAATTGAGATTAGAAAAAAGAAATCGACTTCTTGAGTTAGCATATATTGATCCTATAACAGGTTTAGGAAATTATAATGCATATTTAGTAAGAACAAAAGAAAAATTACAAAAAAGTAGTAAAAAAACGATGATTATATTAGACATAGATAAATTCAAGTCATTTAATAAAAAATACGGACATATGAAAGGAAATATATTATTAAAACGAGTAGGAGAAGAAATAAAACAATCCGTTAGAAAAACAGATATTGTTTGTCGATTAGCAAATGATGTTTTTGGAATTTTTTTAGAGGGAGAAGTAGATGTAGAAAATATAACAGAAAGATTAAATAACAAGATATCACGAATTAGTATAGGAGATATATGGTACAACTTGCGAATTTCTATGGGCGTATATATATGTGATAAAGATGAAAGAGATATACAAGGTATCATAGATAAAGCAATCATGGCACATGATAGTATAAAAGGAAAATATCATGTGCCATATGGTGTATTTACGGAAGAATTTGAACAAAAAATGATAAGAGAAAGCGAAATAGAAAACATGATGGAAGATGCCATTAAAAATAAAGAATTTGAAGTATATTACCAACCGCAAATGAATACAAAAACAGAAAAGATGGAAGGGGCGGAAGCATTAGTTAGATGGAAAAAAGAAGGAAATGTGATATCTCCAAGTGAATTTATTCCAATTTTTGAAAAGAATTATTTTATTATAAAGTTAGATGAATATGTTTATAAAAGGGTATGTGAAAATATGCAAGAAATGAAAAAGCAATTGAAAGAAATTCCTAAAATTTCAGTAAATATATCTAAAGAAAGTTTAGCAGAAAAAGATTTTCTTGAAAAATATATGAATATTACAAAACAATATGATATATCTCCTAGTAATCTTGAAATAGAAATAACAGAAAGAACAACGGTAGATAACAATATAGATATGAAAGAAATTTTAGAAAAAATAAAAGAGAAAGGATTTTCTATAGCAATTGATGATTTTGGTACAGGCTATTCTTCTTTAAATATGTTAGAAATGTTACCTATTGATATGATAAAGATTGATAAGTCTTTTATAGACCGAATAGGTGAAAAAAATGAAACAATAAATCTTCTAGAAATCATTCTTTTAATTAGTAAAAAATTAAATTTGAAAACAGTAGCAGAGGGAGTAGAAAAAAGAGAACAAGTTGAATATTTAAAAAAAGAAAATTGTGATTTTATACAAGGTTATTTTTATGCAAAGCCACTAGATTTTGATGCATTAAAAAATTATATAAAAGAGAACAAACAGAAACAATAAAAAGCTTGAAAATACTGAAATATAGGTGTTAAACAAAATGCGAACAAAAATTTTATATTTTTTTATAAAAAGTATTGACAAAGTAAAAAATAAGATATAGAATAAGAACAACAAAAGCGAACAATAATTTGCAAAACAAAAATTCAAAAAATAGGAGTGATATTTATGTATAAAGTAAAAAAACAAATCCGTGTAAAAAACAGTATAAATACTACATTAGAGAGACATCCAGTACCAGTTTTAGGAATTGATTACAAAGTAAAAATCGTGTACAAAAATGTAAAAGTACCTGAATTGAATGTAGAAAATAAATTAATAAAAATATCACTTCCTAATCGCTATAAAAAAGACAATAATCAAGAGATTTTAGATTTAGCAATTGATAAAATGTATGAACAAATAGCAAAAGTAGAAGTGGAAAGAGCTATGGAAAAAACAAGAATCATGTTGGGATTTGCACCTGAAGATTATGAAATCAAAAATATGAAAAAAGAAATTGGAAGATGTATCAACGGTAAAATTACAATAAACCCTAAAATTGTTATGTTCCATAGAGATGTTATTGATTTTATTGTATTACATGAATATTGTCATTTAAAATATAAAACACATTCAAAATATTTTTATAGAATGATAGAAAACTATGAACCAAATTTTGAAAAATATGAAAAAATCTTAGAAACTAGCTTGTTTCAATACTAGAAATACGATATAATCATATTATGATGAAAGAAATAATTGTAAATAAAAGATACCATGAAAAAAAATTAAATAAAGTGATATTAGAGAGAGTACCGAATATAAACTATCCTACATTTTGTAAATTATTAAGAAAAAAAGATATAAAGATAAATGGAAAAAGGATAAATAAAGATATACTTGTCTATGAAAATGATAAGATAGAAATATATCTTCCTAAGGAGTTAGAAGAAACAAAAATAAACTTAGATAAAGTGTATGAGGATGAAAATATATTGGTGATTAATAAGCCAGCCAAGATAGAAGTGACAGGATCAAATTCTTTAACTGAAATAATCAACAAACAGTATACAAATTGTGAATTTAAACCACAACCATGTCATAGAATTGATAGGAATACAACAGGATTAGTTTTATTTGCAAAAAATAAAGAAGCATTAGAAATTTTATTAGAAAAGTTTAAAAAACATGAAATTGAAAAACATTATCTAGCTTTGGTATATGGAATTCCAAACAAGAAAGAAGAAAGATTGGAAGCTTATTTATTTAAAGATAATAAAAAGTCACAGGTATATATCAGTGATATTTTTAAAAAAGGTTATCAGAAAATTATCACAAGATATACTGTACTAGAAAAAAGAAAAGATAATACTGCTGTATTGGATGTTGAAATTGAAACAGGAAGAACACATCAAATAAGAGCGCACTTAGCACATATAGGATATCCTATTATGGGTGACGGAAAATACGGAAAAAATGAAATCAATAAGCAATTTGGAAAAAAGTATCAAATGTTATGTAGTTATAAATTAAAGTTTCATTTTCAATCAGAAAGTGGAATATTGGCATATTTAAATGGAAAAGAAATTGAATTAAAAAATATAAACATGTAAAAGATTATGTTAAACATAGTCTTTTTTATATAGTAAAAACAATAAAAATATAGTATAATGAAATAAATGAAATAGCCAAATGGAGAAGATTATGGAAAAACAACAAATTTTAGAAAAAATAGATAGATTAATTGAAATGTATCAAAAGGGAGAATTAGGTGGAGAAGTTATGCCAGAAGATAGCAATCCAGCTCTTCCAAAATCAAGCCTTCAAAATTATATATATTTTACATTACCAATGGCTTTAAATTATCAAAGAAATTCATATAAATTATGGGAAAGTGCATTAAAAACTTATAAAGATAAGGAAACCGAGTTTGTATTTTATCCCGAAAAAGTATTAAAAGCAGACTTTAAAGAAGTTCAGGAGGCTTTGACAAAATATAAAGTGGCATTACAAAAGCAAAAACAAACAGAAATATGGATAACCTTATGCAATACATTTGTAGAGTTGTTTCAAGGAGATATTAGAAGGTTATTTGATGAAATGCATAATGATGTGGATGAAGTTAGAAATTTTATACAGATACAAAATAAGAAAAAGTTTCCCTATTTATCAGGAAATAAGATATGTAATTATTGGCTGTATGTAATATATCAATATACAGATAGAAGGTATACAAATTTAGGGCATTTAACAGTAGCTCCAGATACACATGTCTGCCAGGCTACATATAGATTAGGATTAATAACAGATGAGGAGATGCAGTCAAATAAAATACAAATGATTGTTATAGATAAATGGAAAGATCTATTAGAAAATACAAAATATAATCCCATTGATATGCATACACCTCTTTGGTTGTGGAGTAGAAATGGATTTAAAGAAATAAAATAGAAAAGAAAAAGGGAATAAATGAAATAATAAGGTGGAATCGAAAAGCCAAACATGAGAGTGAAAAAGGAGGTAAAGCGTGAGAGATTTTGAAAAAATTAGTTTCGAGCAATTTAAAAAAGATGTTAAAGATGATAAAAAATTATATAGTGAATATTTACTACCACAAAGAGATTCTGATAGTACAGCAGGTTATGATATATATTTGCTAGAAGATTTAAGACTTGAGCCAAATGAAGTTGTAAAATTGCCAACAGGAATCAAAAGTTATTTTGAGAAAGATGAAGTTTTGATATTAGTGATTAGAAGCAGTATGGGATTTAAATATAATATACGATTATGCAATCAAGTAGGTATCATTGATGCAGATTATTACAACAATCCAGATAATGAAGGACATATTTGGATAAAAATACAAAATGAAGGAAATGAAACAATTACCTTTTCAAAAGGAGAAGCAATTGCACAAGGAATATTTTTTAAATATTTAACAACCAAAAGTGATAGGAGTATTGATATAGAAAGAAGAAGTGACTATTAATGATTTAATAGTCACATCCTTTTTCTATCATAGCTTCATCAATTTGATTAACTCTTTTGATTAAAGACAATAGAAATTTAGACAAAATATATTTTGCATTCTTTAAATTGATATCTATATTTTTTGCTTTACAAGCATTTTTAAGTTCTGTTAAATCATTCCTAATGGCAGGAAGTAGTGATAAAGAAATACATACCATAACTTCAATCTCTTCAGTATTAACTTTGAAAAGTTTTAAAGGTGTACATAGTAATCTAATTGTTTTGGCTAAGTTTGCAACAGTTGTAGTTTGAGAATATATAAAAGTTGTGTTGCAAACAATGATCAATTTAATTCCTATCCATACAGCAAATATAAAACTATCTAAGAAAAGATTAATAATAAATGTAAAAAGCACAAAAGGAACAATTTTTAATGTGTTAAAAAATGTTTTTTTAAAACTAAGTTTACACAATAATATAATGGCTAGATTTATGATAAGACATGTTAAAATGTAAATATGATTTGGTAAGAAAAATATAGTAGTAGCATATATAATAAAAATTAAAAATTTAAGAACATCTTTCATATGGATTTCCTTTCTATATCTAATTTTTCTTTGATGGCAGATGTAAGTTCTTTTACAGAAAAATCAGATACATGTAAATCAATGCCTTCTTTTTTTAGCTCTACTAAAATGCTTAATAAGGTTGGAAATTTAATACCATATTTTTCTAGAATATCATATTTATCAATTAATTCTTCTTTCTTTATTTCAGCTACAATTTCTCCATTATCTAAAATCAAAGTTCTATCAGCTAATAAAATTTCATCTGACAAATTGGTAATACAAATAATGGTATATCCTTTTTGTTTTAAGTCTAAAATGATATTATGTATTTTTTCTTTTCCATAGCTGTCAATCATAGTGGTTGGTTCATCCAAAATAATGTATTTGGGATTTTTAGCCAAGATTTCTGCAATCATAATTCTTTGTTTTTGCCCTAGTGATAAAGCATATAAATCTTTATCTTTAAAATCATACATATCTACTTGTTTCAAAGAAGTGGATATTCGATTTTCAATTTCAGATGGTTCTAAATTTCTTAGAGAAAAAGAAAGTTCATCATAAATATTATTAAAAATAATTTGATTTTCAGGGTTTTGAAAAACAATGCCTACTTTTTCTCTAATAGCTTTCATATCTTTAGATGTATGGATATTATCAATTGTTATGCTTCCTTCCTTTAATTTGGTAATACCTGCGATTAATCTACCAAGAGTAGATTTTCCTGAACCATTTTTTCCAACAATGGCGATAACTTCACCATCATTTACAGAAAAGTTAATGTTTTTTAAGATATAATCACTATTTTTATATTTAAAAGATACATTTTCTATGTTAATCATCGTTATCGCTACTCCTTATATATTTATCAAAAGGTTTTCTTAATAGTTTTTCAACAAATAAAATAACAATTATTTGGATTGGTATCATGATAAGTTGTTTTGTAAGTCTAGGCAATATTAGTATCATGAATGCTTTTCCAGAGGTAATGCTTGTCCATAAAGTGTTCAATCCTGTATGAACAACAAAAGTAACTAAAAGAACAGCAATAATCACTCTAAGAATATATTGCTTGTTTGTCAAAGAATCTGGTTCCTTTTTGTATAGTAATAATCCATAAATGAAACCAGTCAATCCCGCACTTATGGTATAGCCTATAAAAAAGCTTCCTGATGGGAATAAGGTAGCACCAATTAAATCCTCTACAACAGTGATAAGCACAGTCCATTTAGGACCAAGCCAAGTAGCACATAAGGCAATGGCTACAAATGTAAAACTGATTTTCATAATAGGTGTTGAAATAATGAAAAATCGAGATAAAATAATCAATAAAGCTAATAAAATAGCTGCTAAAATAATTTTTTTATTTTTACGCATAAAAAAATCTCCCTTCTATTTAATTTCCGCATTAAAAGAATAGGAGTCAATCCTTCAAATCTTTATTAGCGGAATGCGAAAATAGATACGCAAGTATGTAAATACTTTTTCCTTAGTAACAACTTCCCGTCTACTAAGTCTTAACGATTTATTTTCTACTCTAATAACTAAATATTTAATTATGTGATATATTGTATCATATTTTTACAAGAATGTACATATTTTTACAAATTTCTTTGAAATTTTAATGATGTCATTAAACAGTAATTTTAAGAAACTATTTTCTTAAAACATATACTAACCATTTGTTGTTGTTATTTCCGCCATCTTTATAAAAGTCTTTTATTTTGAAATTTGTTGTTTGAATCATATTATCTAAATCTTCCTGGGAAAAGTAATGATAATAGCGTTCTGCTCCCATGTGATATTCACCTTCAAAATCCACCCATTCATTATCAACATTTTTTATTTCACGATTCATGGCGTTAAAAATAAAGATTCCGTTATCCTCAAGTGTATCATACACTTTTTGTATGATATCCAAAGCATCTTCTTTTGTGAAATGAACAAAGACTCTCCAACAAAAAACAGCAGAATATTTTTCTGGAAAAGCATCTTCTAGTGCATTAAACTTAATGGTTTTCAAACCTTGATTTTGAGTTGCTTTTATAAAGTCATCGGCTGTATCACTTGCTGTTACATCAAAACCTAAACTTTGAATAAATTTTGCATTTGCACCATCTCCAGAACCGATTTCAAAAACTTTTGCATGCTCTGATAATGATGAAAAATTTGAGGTGATTAATTTTTCTAATTTTTCACGTTTTTGATTAGCTTTTATTGGGTCAAGTTTATCATGTTCGATGCTGTTAGATAAATACAAATGTGCTTTTTCTTTATATACTTCTAATGTTTTTTCATTTTCTTTACTCATAATGATTCTCCTTAAAATTTCATATTTTACAATATGAATCATATCATACCATTTTTTTGTTTACAATAAGATATAGTTAATTTGTGTAAATATTTATAATTTAAAAAATCTTGAAGGAAAAGAGATTTAATGATATGATATGAATAAAATACCAATGTTAATTAAGAAACTAAGGAGGAATATATGGATTCTCAAAAAATGCAAGCTTTGTCAAAAGCAAATCAAGAAGGTAGACTTGCTATGTTAAGAGCATTAGATGTAGAAGAATTGGGTGAATTTTTAACAAATCATAGAGAATTTTGTAAAGAACAGAATATTCATCCATTTGAAATTACAAAAGCTTTAGATAGTGAAAGGCAAAAAGAGTTTTTATCAAAATTAGAACAATGTAATTTAACATTAAATGAAAAAAGAGAAATTCTAACAACATTAAGACCAGAGGTTAAACAAAGTATAGATATAACGAATCTACCAAAAGAATATGCAACGGCCATTCAGATACCAACAAAATATGGTGGACAAATTGAATTTGAATTTGATCGAGATTTCGAAGAATATAGAGGATTAGATAATTTAATAACTGTGTCTCCAGAAGATTTTACACCAGAGCAAAGAAAAAGGTTTATGGAATTTTGTGATATTTGCCCCAATGCAGAAGTACTTAGCTCTTTAAAGGATGTAGCATACTCTTCAAGTGCTATTGAATATAAAGAGGGAGAAGAATGGATAGCATCTGTAATAGATAATATACCTTCTGCATATTCACAAGCACAAAAAATTGCAATTATTGATAATGCCATAGGAAAGAAAATCAGTCATACACCAACTGATGGAACAGAAGCATTTGAACCTAAAAATAGTAAAGCACTATGGAAAGTCATTAGTAATGGATATGGTGTGTGTAATGGAGTAGCAAAAGTTGAGCAATATATGTTAAAAAGAATTGGTGTAGAAAGTGAAATTGTGAGTGGACATGGACATCATGGCTTTTTAAAATTAATAGATGTGGAATTGCCTTTGGCAAATGGAGAAACTGTAAAAGGAAATACAATTCTGGATCCTACTTGGAATTTAGCAAGACAGAGATTTGGAGGAATGCCAGATAATTTTTGTATAACATATGAGCAAGCAAGAAAAAATGATCTTACTTCACTAGGATTAGATTCTCAAGCACATAAAAATGATGAAAAACTACAAGATGCTACAATAGGATTAGATGAACAAAGTTTAAGAAATTTACATACAAGTGTTGGGTTGGCAGATAAAGAAGGGATGTTTCCATTGAAAAATCTTGTGGAAAAGTCTGATACTATCAATGAGATGTATGCTGATAATCCAGAAGAAAATTTGAAACATCAATTTTTGGCACTTTCGCAAGCATGTCCTGAATTTGCCACATGTCAAAATTCAACTATGAGTGCTTTAAGAATTATTTTAGATTTTGATGAATTAAAAGCGAATCGTTGTGTTGTAAATAGAGTTTATGATAAAACAGATAAAGATAAAAATGCTGTTGTATATGTATATCTAGATTCAAAAGTATCAGGAAAAAGCTTCTTTTTTGCTGATAAGGATACAGGACAATTTGTACAATTACCACAAGAGGAATTTATAAATCGATTTGAATGTTATGAAAAGGATTTGGAGAAATTAGGTGGTATTAGATCTTGGGAAGATAGACCAAAAGAAAAAGACAGGTTATCAAGCATAGAAGACCAAAAAGGAGAAGAAATATGAATGTTATAGAAAGGATAATGTCCTTTATAAAAAAATTTTTTAATAAACAAGAAGAAATAAAAATGATAGAAGCCCCTGAGCGTGTAACAAATATTAAAGAAAAAGAAGATTTTTTTAGTTCAATAAAAGTATTTCGACCAATACAAATAGAAAACAATGAAATAGAAACTTTAATCTGTATAGGAGATGGCTTGGGGATACAAAAAGATATGAAATATTAAAAATTGGAGCGAATCACATACAAGTTACGAACTGTGTTCACTTTTTAAAAATATCATATATGAATTATTATTAAATTTCAATGAACATGGATAATTTTGTTATTTTATTATAGTATAGTATAATATTTCAAGAAATATCTTGGAGGTAAATAAGTATGAATGATCAAGCATTAGAAATTACAAAAGAAGTAGCAAAAGTTGTTGCAAAAGATGTTTATAATGATGGTTTAAAAGGAACAGTAACCCAAGCTGGTGAAATTGTAGAGTCTATTGTTGGACTATTTAATAATGTTGTTTTCTATCCAGTAAAAAAAGCAAATGCATTATTTAAATATAAATTAGAAGACTTTAAAAATGATTTAGAGGATAGATTAAATTCCCTTCCTGATGATAAGATAGTAGAACCAGATTTAATGGTAGCAGGGCCTACATTAGAGTCATTGAAATATACATATGATAAAGAAGAACTTAGGAATATGTATTTAAATTTATTAGTTTCTTCAATGAATAAAGATACTAAAGATAAAGCACATCCTAGTTACGTGGAAATAATTAGGCAATTAACACCACTAGATGCTAAAGTTTTTAAAAAATTAAATGAAGTAGGACAAGTTGCCTGTGCACACGCAATTTTGGAAATAGATAATACAAATAAAGTTTATAGTTCAGCATATCCAAATTATTTAGTAGAAGAATTACTTGATTTAGGTGACGAATTTGATATATCAGCATCTATTTCTAATTTGATAAGACTAGGTTTAATTCATCATGAAGATAATAGTATAACTGATTATAATTACGAAAAATTTAAAAATTTTAATATTATAATTAAAAATAAAAAAATACTTGATAATATAAATAATTCAAAAAGAAATGGAATAACTACAAGTGTAAAAATTCAAAAACAAGTTATTATGAAAAATAATTTTGGTGAACGATTTGCAGAAACTTGCTTATAAATGGAAGATTATGATATGAAATTATAAAAATAATTGTATAGTTCCATTAGCATAAAAATTAAGTATTAAAAATGTTCTCTTTTCCAGAAAGAGAACATTTTGGGTTTATATATAAAAAGCAACTTACAAATTTTATAGTTTGTAAGTTGTCATAATTTGGAGCGGGTAGTGGGAATCGAACCCACGCTATCAGGTCGGAAGCATGACATTCTACCACTAAATTATACCCGCATATACAACTATTATATAATGAAATTGAAAATTTTTCAATAAAGATATTTGATTTTCATCATTTTCATGTTATAATATGATAGAAAGATTATTATAAAATGGGAGAGATTTATGAATCAAATATTAGTAACAAAGAAATTATACATAACACCTGAATTAAAAAGAAAGAAAAAAATGTATAAAGCAAATTTCATATTATCAGTATTTTTCTTAATTGTTCTAATATCTGTATATATATATGCAGCATATGATAGAGATAAAGCAGAAGCGGTATCACAAGACATTTTGGCGACAGCTGAGCAAGAGCAAGAAGATGATACAGTAGTGGATAGTGATGTATTAATTGCTGTATTAAATGATACAACTGATGATGGAACAGAAGCGCCTGTGGTGGTTTCTGATACGAATCAAAGTACAACCAAAACCAAACAGCAATCACAATCTGGATATACCTATGTAACAGATGGAAAAGTAACAATTCCTAAAATTAATGTAGAGTATCCCATTATAGATGGGGAAAGTGATTCAGAGGCAGAAACAGAAGAATTATTGAAAATGTCACCAGTAAAATTCCACGGACCAGAGATTAATACAGTAGGAAATTATTGTATTGTAGGGCATAACTATAGAAATACAAGATTTTTCAGTAAAGTACCAACTTTAGTAAATGGAGATATTATACAAATAACCAACTTTACAGATAATAGTACAGTGGAATATGAAGTATATGATAAATATATTGTTGATCCAACAGATGTTAGCTGTACATCTCAAAATACAGATGGAAGAAGAGAAATTACATTAATTACCTGTACTGATGATAGTAAGCAAAGAGTCATTGTAAAGGCAAGAGCTATTTAAATATATAATAAACAATGAAAAAATATGAAAACAAGTCATTTTGACTTGTTTTTTTAAGCTTTTCAGTATATAATAGAAACCAAATTAAATGTAGGAGATGATGATATGCAAGTAAGTAAAGAAGAAATTTTGCACATTGCAAATTTAGCCAATTTAACATTGGAGGAAAATGAAGTCCAACAATATTTGGATAATTTACAGGAAATATTAGATTTTGCGAATATCGTAAATAATGCGAATGTAGACAATTTGGATATTACCATAGGAGCAAATGAAGCAAAAAATGTATTTAGAAAAGATGAGGTAGAGGTATTTGAAGATAATAAAGCTTTATTTATGAATGCACCAAGTGAAGAACAAAATATGTTTAAAATACCAAAAGTTATCAATTAGGAGAAAGAAAATGAATATAGGAATTGATATAGATGATACAATAGCTAACACATATGACGTATTATTTAATTATGCACAAAATTATACAATCAATGATATTGGGAAAGAGATAAAAGATGTCAATAGAAACATCATAACACATATGTATTGTACAAATTTTCATAATTGGAATAAAAAAGAAGATAAAGAATTCTTAGATAAATATTATGAAAAAACAGTTTTAAAAGTACAACCTAAAATGTATGCAGTAGAAAATATAAAAAGATTAAAAGAAAGTGGAGATAAGATATATTTAATAACTGCTAGATTTTTGTCAGACAAATTTGATGTAGAAAAATTAACAAAAGATTGGCTAGAAAAATATGGCATACCATATGATAAATTAATATTAAATTCTCAAAACAAAGTCATTGCAGCAAAAGAAAATGACATAGACATATTTGTAGATGATAGTATTAAAAATTGTACAGAAATGGCAAATGTGGGAATTAAGACATATATGATGGATACCATTATTAATAAAGATTTTGAGAGTGAAGACATAGAAAGAGTATATTCTTGGCCACATCTATATCAAAAAATAGAAATTATAAAAAAGATAAAAAAAGAGGAGGATTAACGCATGGAGATTACAGAATTAACGGTTCATGAATTACAAGAAAAGTTAAAAAGTAAAGAATTAACGATAAAAGATATCACAAAAGCATATACAGATAGAATTGCTGAAAAAGAAAAAGATGTACAAGCTTTTGTGACCGTATTAGCAGAAGATGCTAACAAAAAAGCAGAAGAAATGCAAGAAAAAATAGACAAAGGTGAAGTAAAAGGAGAATTTGCAGGAATTCCAATCGGAATTAAAGATAATATTTGTACAAAAGGTGTGAAAACAACTTGTAGTTCAAAGATGTTAGAAAACTTTGTATCACCATATGATGCAACGGTTATGGAAAAAGTAAATCAAGAGGGTATGATTAATCTTGGAAAATTAAATATGGATGAATTTGCTATGGGAGGCTCAACAGAATATTCATATTTTTATCCAACCAAAAATCCATGGAATTTAAATAAAGTACCAGGAGGATCTTCAGGAGGAAGTGCAGCAGCTGTTGCAAGTAATATGGTACCATGGGCATTAGGTAGTGATACAGGAGGATCTATCAGAGAACCAGCAAGTTTTTGTGGTGTTGTAGGATTAAAACCAACGTATGGATTGGTATCAAGATATGGATTAGTTGCCTTTGCTTCATCATTAGACCAAATTGGTCCTATTACTAAAGATGTTAGAGATGCAGCAATGTTATTAAATATTATTGCAGGTCATGATAAAAAAGATACTACATCAGTAGACATAGAGAAAAAAGATTATACAGCATGTTTAAAAGGTGATGTAAAAGGCTTGAAAATTGGTGTTCCAAAAGAATTTTATGCAGAAGGAATCAATGAAGAAGTAAAAGAAAAATTATATGAAGCAATTGATAGATATAAAACATTAGGAGCAGAGGTTGAAGAATTTTCATTAGATATTGCAAAATATTCTTTAGCATCATATTACATTATTGCCTGTGCTGAGGCTAGTTCAAACTTAGGAAGATTTGACGGAATCAGATATACTTATAGAACAGGAGAATTTAAAAACTTAAAAGAATTATATAAAAAATCAAGAAGTGAAGGATTTGGACCAGAGGTTAAAAGAAGAATCATTCTTGGAACTTATGTGTTATCATCAGGATATTATGATGCTTATTACAAAAAAGCGCAACAAGTACGTACATTAGTTATGAATGAATTTAATAAAGCTTTTGAAAAATATGATGTGATTTTAGTACCAACATCACCAACAGTTGCATTTGATATTGGTTCTAAATCAAATAATCCATTGGAAATGTACTTAGCCGATATTTGTACAGTTTCAGTAAATATTGCAGGACTTCCAGGAATCTCTATTCCATGTGGTGTAGATAAAGAAGGTATGCCAGTAGGAATGCAATTAATCGGAAATAAATTCTGTGAAGAAACCATCTTAAATGCAGCTTATACATTTGAACAAGATTTGAAATTTAGAGAAAACCATAAACCAGAATTTAAGAAATAGAGGAAAACATGAGTTATACAGAATATAAAGATTTATTTGAAAGAGCACAAATCAATGGTCAATATCATCTATTTGTTTATGATATTATTCATAGTAGAAAAGGAATTACACAAGAGGAACGAGGAAGAATTGTTAAACTAATTTTTCAAGTTTATGAGAAAATTGAAGAACTTGAAGAAAGAGAATATAGAAGCATATTGCATCGAAACAAAAATATGGTTCAAGGAAAATTAAAAGTAGAAAAAACAGAAAATGGTGAGATATATAAGTTTGATTATACTGGATTACAAAAAGATATCATGGAAAGACCAGATTTGTTAGAGCCTTTTTACTTAGCAGGAGATTTATATGGATTTACAATAGAAAGAGGAACTCTAACAGAAGAACAAATTGACCAGATATTTGAACAAGAAAAGAAAAAGTTAAATATTACACAAAAATTTCATAAAGCGAATGGATATTATGAAACAGATGAATATGAAAAAGGCAATGAATTGTATTTTAGAGGATATTGTATCCAACAACTAGAAGAGATGAGTAAAAAAGAAAATGGTATAGAAAGATAGGAGGAAAATACATGTCTAGAGAAGATTATGAAGTAATTATAGGACTAGAAGTGCATGCAGAGCTTTCTACAAAAACAAAAATATTTTGTTCATGTCCAACAAAATTTGGAGCAGCTCCTAATACACAAACTTGTCCAATCTGTATGGGAATGCCAGGAACATTACCAGTATTAAATGAAAAAGTAGTAGAATATGCTGTAAAGGCAGGATTAGCAACCAATTGTGAGATATCAAGAAATAGTAAAAATGATAGAAAAAACTATTTTTATCCAGACTTACCAAAAGCATATCAAATTTCACAATATGATAAACCATTATGTGAGCATGGATATGTTGAAATTGATACAAAAGAAGGTAAGAAAAAAATTAGATTAACGAGAATTCATATAGAAGAAGATGCCGGTAAATTAAATCATGATGAATTTGCAGGCGGAAGCTTAGTAGATTTAAACAGAGCAGGCGTACCTTTAATTGAAATTGTTTCAGAACCAGATTTAAGAAGTAGTGAAGAAGTAGAAGAATATTTAAGAAGACTAAAATCTATATTAGAATATATTGAAGTATCAGATTGTAAAATGCAAGAAGGATCTTTTAGAGCTGATGTCAATGTATCTGTTAGAAAAAAAGGAGATACAAAATTAGGAACTCGTACAGAGATGAAAAACATGAACTCTTTTAGAAGTATCACAAGAGCCATTGAATATGAAATAGATAGACAAATTGATGTCATTGAAGATGGTGGAGAAGTAGAGCAAGAAACATTAAGATGGGATGATGTATCAGGAAAAACCTTTCCTATGAGAGATAAAGAAGATGCACAAGACTATAGATATTTCCCAGATCCAGACTTAGTTGCAATTAAATTATCAGAAGAATATATTGAAAATATTAGAAAATCACTACCAGAATTACCAGAAAGTAGAAAAGAAAGATACTTAAAAGAATATGGATTATCAGAAAAAGATGCGAATATCATTACAGCATCAAAATATCTATCAGACTTATTTGAAGGTGCTATTAAAGTATGCAATAATCCAAAAGCTGTTAATAACTGGATTATCTCTGATATATCAAGAATTTTAAATGAAACAGAAATGGAGCCAATCGAAATTCCATTTGACAGTAATCAATTAGGAAAATTAATTATCTTAATTGATAAAGGAACCATTAGCTCAAGTATTGCTAAAAAAGTATTAGTAGAAATGTTTGAACATCCAAGAGATCCAGAAGATATTATAGATGAAAAAGGATGGGTACAAATTTCTGACGAAGGTGCAATCAAAGAAGTTGTATTAAAAGTATTAGAAGCAAATCCACAATCCGTAGCAGATTATAAAGGTGGAAAAGATAAAGCATTAGGATTTTTAGTTGGACAAGCAATGAAGGAAACAAGAGGAAAAGCAAATCCACAAATGTTAAATCAAATGTTCTTAGAAGAATTGAAAAAATAAAACGGAAATTTAGAGACAGATTCATTTTTGTCCAATTGGGGACGTTTCTGTTTGGGACATTTTAACAAAATTAAATAAAGTAGTTACATGGGGATATGAATCTTGTAACTACTTTGTTTTTTATTTATTAAATTAAATTTATAAAACAAAATGTCACAAACAGAAACGTCCCCAATTGGACATTTGGACGAAAAATGTCTGATTTAGCATGTTACTAATGAACAAATGGTTAAATATAAAAGTAAATTCCACATTTAATTGAATTTACTAATCCAAGAGAAAAGTCCATTAAATAAAGGATTT
>CALXKD010000009.1 GCA_944388795.1 uncultured Clostridia bacterium | reverse complement strand
GATTTAGATAAATTTGAAGTAAAAATTAGAGGAGAAATTATAGATTTAACAGTAAGAGAATTTGAGGTTATTAAATTTTTAGCATCACAACCAGGACAAGTGGTTACAAGAGAAACATTATTAGAAAAAGTTTGGGGATATGAGTATTATGGAGATATCAGAACAGTAGATGTAACTGTAAGAAGAATTAGAGAAAAGATTGAAAAAGATACGTCATCACCAAAAATATTAATAACTAAAAGAGGAGTCGGATATTATATAGCTTCTAAATAAAGTATGATAGGGAAAACCTGGAGATATCCATGTTTTCCTTTTTTGTCCAATTGGGGACGTTTCCTTCTGGGACATTTTTATGTAAATTTATAGTCCTGTACTTTTAATCATATAATATTCTTAATATTAGAAATATGCTTTGAAGCTTTACATAAAAATGTCCCAGAAGGAAACGTCCCCAATTGGACACCAACCGAACAAAAATAGAGAAGGAAGGAATTAAAAATGGATAGAACAAAAACAAGAAAAGTTATGGTAGGAGATGTACAAATAGGCGGACAAAATAAAGTAGTCATTCAATCTATGTGTAATACAAAAACAAAAGATGTGAAGGCAACTGTAAAGCAAATATTAGATTTAGAAAAAGCAGGTTGTGAAATTATTAGAGTAGCTGCGTTAGATATGGAAGATGCGAAAGCGATAAAAGAAATTAAAAAACAAATTCATATTCCAATTGTTGCAGACATACATTTTGATTATAAGATTGCTTTAGAGGCTATAAAAGCAGGTGTTGATAAAGTTAGAATTAATCCTGGAAATATTGGAAGTGAAGAAAAAGTAAAAGCAGTGGTGGATCAATGTAAAGAACATCATATACCAATTAGAATTGGAGTGAATGCAGGTTCTTTAGAAAAGGATTTGTTAGAACAATATGGAAAACCAACAGCAAAGGCAATGGTAGAAAGTGCAAGAAGACATATAGAGATATTAGAAAAGTTAGATTTTAAGGATTATTTGGTTTCTTTAAAAGCATCTAATTTAGATTTATGTATAGAAAGTTATGAAGAAGCAGCAAAAGCATTTGATTGTCCATTACATTTAGGAATTACAGAAAGTGGAACAGAATTTAGTGGAACTGTAAAATCTAGTATTGGATTAGGATATATGTTAAGAAATGGAATAGGAGATACTATGAGAGTTTCTCTTTCAGATGATCCAGTGAAGGAAATTAAGGTGGCAAAGGAAATATTAAAAGATTGTAATTTATATCATAAAGTACCAACATTAGTGGCTTGTCCGACTTGTGGAAGAACACAGATTGACTTAATTCCAATAGCCAAAGAGGTAGAAGCATTTTTGAGCACGATAGAATCAGATATTACTGTTGCTGTGATGGGATGTGCAGTAAATGGACCTGGTGAAGCAAGAGAAGCAGATATTGGAATAGCAGGTGGTGTGAAAGAGGGACTATTATTTAAAAAGGGTGAAATTATTAAAAAAGTGCCACAGGAAAATATAGTAGAAGTATTAAAGCAAGAAATTTTAGAAATGATAAAATAGGAAGGAAAAGAGGTTTGTATGGAAATTATCGTAGGAAAGACAGCTGGTTTTTGCTATGGAGTGAAAAGAGCAGTTGATGGTGCAAAAGAAGCATTAAAACAAAATAAAATCTTATACGGATTAGGAGAAATTGTACATAATCAAGAAGTTATTAAAGAATTAGAAGAATTAGGAATGCAATTTATTGAAAATATAGGAGAAGCAAACGGAAAGACGATTATTCGTGCACATGGTATTCCAAAACAGGTTTATGAGGAAGCAAGACAAAACCAGATAGAATTAATAGATTATACTTGTCCAAAAGTATTAAAAGTTCATCAAATTGCAGAAGAATATGCTAATAAAGGATATTATATCTTTCTTTTGGGAAATAAAAAGCATCCAGAAAATATAGGAACATTGAGTTATTGTGGAGAAAATAAATTTGTAATAGAAAAAGAAGATGATACAATAAAGGCATTGGAAGCACTTGAGAAGTCACAAATCAAAAAATTATTAGTAATTTCACAAACAACATATAATTTAGAAAAATTTTATATCATAGAAGAAATGATAAAAAATGAATTACCAAGAAATGTAGAATTGGTTATAAAAAATACTATATGCCAAGCAACAGAAATTAGACAAAAAGAGACAGAAGAGATGGCAAAAAAAGTGGATTGCATGATTGTTATTGGAGGAAAAAATAGTTCTAATACGAAAAAATTAAATGAAATTGCCAAACAATATTGTGAAACCGTTTTGTTGATAGAAAATGAAACAGAATTAGAGCTTGACAAGATAAAACCAGATGATAAGGTCCGGAATTATGGCAGGGGCTTCAACTCCAAAGAAAAGCGTAGAGGGGGTTATTGAAAGATTAAAACAATTTTCCTCTTAACTCTAATTTAACTAAGGTATATTATCTTTGTCGAACTTTGCGATGAAAAGTGGAGAAATATAGAAAGAACTTGTTGACAAGTTCTTTTTTTGACAGTATACTGTAAGAAATTATATAATTTTTTTCAATAGAAATTTCTATCTATTATGACTTATTTTTGAATTTTGTTCAAGTCATAAATTCCATCATTTAATAAAAAGAAAAGTCCAAAAAGGAGGTTAATTTTAGTGCACTAAAAATATTTTATGAATAGAAAATTTGTAGCCAAAAGTAATTTTGTTTTAAGAAGAGTTTTGAATACAAAAGAGAATATAGATATATTAAAAGAGTTTATAGAGGTAATATTAGATCTTCATATAGAAGAGGCACAGATAAATCCTTATCTAGAAAAAAAGAAAAATAATTTACCAGCAGAAGAAAATTTTGGAATTGCAGATTTGAGAATTAAAACGACAGAAAATGAAGAATTGAATATAGGCATACAGATAATTGATGGAGAACATATCTTAACGAAAATGTTTCTATACTTTGCACAAATTCATACAAATCAATTAGAATATGAAGAAAACAGAGAAGTGGCAAAGACGATAACCATAAACATTTTAGATTTTACTTTTACAAAAGAAATGAATTATCATAGCAGAATGATAGCAAAAGAGGAAGAAATGACAGATATATTAAATGACTATTTAGAAATTCATATTTTAGAATTGCCCAAATTTAAAGTCAATAGAAATAAAGAGATTAACTTAAAAGAAGCATGGATTAGTTATTTAAAAGGAGAGGATATAGAAAGAGCAATAGAGAAAAGTGAGAATATAAAAAAATTAGATGATTTATTAAAAAAATATTGGAGACAGGAGGTAATGGAATAAACCAAAAGAAGAATGAAATATTTATAAAAATTTTCATTCTTCTTTTATGATTTATATTTGATTAATGTGCATCTGTTAATGTTGGCTTTAAAGTGACATTGATGATGGTACCTTCAGGGACTAATTCATCTTTTGCATAATCTTGTGTGGTAACAATTCCTGAACCAGATACACTAATATTTAAATTTTTAGCACGTAAAGCGTTTGTTGCTTGAGATAAATTCATCCCAGATAAGTCAGGAACACTTACAGAAGTTTCTATTGTATTATCTTCTCCATATAACATAATGATAGAATTTGCAGATAACTTTGAACCTGGTTTTGGATTTTGGTTTGCGACTAAAGTAGAATTTTCATCTCCAGAAGAAGAAACCTTACATGTAAATCCAGCATCAGAAAGAATTTTCTTTGCTTCTGTTATTGTTTTGTTTCGAATATCAGGAACTGTAATTAAGTTTTCAGAATTATTATCTTCCTCTATAGAGTCAGAAGGAATCTCTAAATAAGGTAAGATTTCAGATAACATCTGAGAAACAACAGGTGCTGCCACAGAACCTCCTTGGTAACCATATTTTTCATTTTGAGGATCATATAATGTAAGTAATATGACAACTTGTGTATCTTCAACAGGAGATATTGCAACAAATGATGAAACATAGCCATCATCTTTATTAGCTTCTGTAGGTTCAGAAGTTCCAGATTTACCACCAATAGAATATCCAGAAACAGCTACATTTTTACCAGTTCCTTCCAAAACAACAGATTCCATCATAGATTTTACTTGTGCAGCAGTTGATTTTGAAATAACTTGTCTAACTTCTGTAGGTTGTGTTTCGGTAACAGCACCTGTATCTGTATTGGTAATAGATTTTATAATATTTGGTTTCATTAAAACACCATCATTTGCTACACAAGAAATAGCAGTAATCATTTGAAGAGGTGTTACTTGAAATCTTTGTCCAAAAGCATAAGTGGCAAGTTCAACAGGTCCAATTTCATCTAAATCATGGAAAATACTGTTTTGTTCACCATATAATCCAGAATTAGTTGTTTCAAATAATCCAAAAGCTTGATAATATTTATATAAAGTAGGTGCAGTAATTCTTTGAGCTAATTGGATAAAGGCAGGGTTGCAAGAATTACATAGAGCTTGTCTTAAAGTTTGAGATCCATGAGGGTTATAATCTCTCCAACATTTAATGGTTCTATCTTCAACCTCCTCATATCCTTTACAATAAAAGTCTCCAGCTTTATCAGTAGTGGTAATTCCTTCTTCTAAAGCGGCACTTGCTGTAATAATTTTAAAGGTAGAACCTGGTTCATAACTTTCTGCAACAGATTTATTAGACCACATTTTGTATAAGGCTTCATTTTTTTCTTCAGCAGATAAAGAATCATAGGTTTTGGCTAGTGTAGAATTTGGTGTATATGGTGAGTTTAAGTCGTAATCTGGGTAGCATGCCATTCCTAAAATATCACCAGTTTGTGGATTCATAACAATAACATTACCGCCATCTTCACATTCATATTTTTCGACAGCCTGTTCCAAGTATTTTTCAATAGTAGATTGGATATAAAAATCAATTGTAAGAGCAATATCACTACCATTTTCAGCAGATATATAAGTTTCTTCTGCATTTGGAATTTCTTTTTGGCTACTATCTTGAGAGCTAACAATTTTTCCAGGAGTACCAGTTAAAACAGAGTCCCATTTAGATTCAATTCCGCTTAATCCTTGATTATCACTTCCACAAAAACCAATTACACTAGAAGCAAGTTCACCATAAGGATAATATCGTTTCGTATCTTCATCTATGTTGATACCTACAGATATATCATTTTCATCCATCCAAGCTTCTAATTCATCTACTTTTTCTTGTTCAACTTTTCTAATAATTGTTTCTACTTGGGAAGAACTATTTACTTTTTCAAATGTTTCATTATAATCTAATTCAAATATATCAGAAAGACCTTTAGCAACAGTTTCTTTTAAAGTTTTTGTTTCCTCATCAGTATCTCCTACGATTCTGGTAGGATTAATGGTTATAGTATCTACTTGAGCACTAATAGCCAAGGCTTTTCCTGTAGAATCATAAATATTTCCTCTTTTAGGACTAAGAATTTGGTTAATCGTTTGTTGTTGATAAGCTAGTTCTGTTAAATAGGCACCTTCTACAAATTGTAAATAGCCAATCCTTCCTAGAAGTAAAACAAGAACTAAAATAATAATAATAAATGTATTTCGTAACTTTGGGGTATAAATTAGATTTTTAGAATCAAAATTACGGTGTAAACTAATAACATTAGAATCATTATTTTTCTTAGTGTTTTTAGATATGTTAACAGTTTGTTTTTTTGTATTTTTTTTATCAGATTTATTTGGTTTTTTATTTTTTATATCTTTTTTATTTGTATCCATAAATTCGCCTCTTTTGTTAAAAATTTGCAAGTATATTGTATATTAAAAACAGATAAAAAGCAATAAAGACACACAAATTTCACAATAAAATACGAGATAAATCAAGTAAAAAATAATTTATGTAAAGTGTTGAAAAATATATAGCTATACCATATAATATATATGTAAAAAAGAGAAAGGAAAATGTGTATATGAGTAATATTTTAGAAGATACCCAATTCCTAATGAAAAAATATAAAATAAAAGCAAATAAAGCATTAGGACAAAATTTTTTAATCAATCAAAATGTGGTTGATCAGATTGTAGAAAGTAGTCATATTACAAAACAAGATGTAGTTATTGAGATAGGACCGGGATTGGGAACCTTAACAAAAGAACTATTAGAAAATGCAGGAAAAGTGATTTGTATTGAATTAGATAAAAAAATGATAAAAATCTTAGCAGATAGATTTTCTTTATACGAGAATTTTGAAGTTATTCATGGAGATGTGTTAAAAGTAAGATTAAATAAGATAATAAAAGAAGAAAAAGAAAAAAATGGTTTTAAAAGTGCAAAGATTGTAGCCAATTTACCATATTATATAACAACACCAATTATTATGAAATTATTAGAAGACAGATTAGATTTAGAAAGTATAACAGTAATGATACAAAAAGAGGTAGCGGACAGATTAATTGCAATTCCAGGGGAAAAAGAAACAGGTGCAATTACATATTCAGTATATTATTATGCAAGTGCAGAAGGAATTATGGAGGTACCAAATGATTCCTTTATACCAGAACCAGAGGTTACATCAAAAGTTATTAAATTGACCTTAAGAAAAGAACCGCCAGTAGAGGTGAAAAGTAGAGGGGTTATGTTTAAAATTATTAAAAGTGCCTTTATGCAAAGAAGAAAAACATTGCTAAATGCTTTAACGAATACAAAAGTATTTATGAATAAAGAGGAGGGACTAAAAATATTAAAAGAGCTTAATTTAGATGAAAACGTAAGAGCAGAAAAGTTAACATTAAAGGATTTTGCTGAGATAACCAACAAGATACTGATAGATGAATAAAAATATTTATACAATTTTTAGATTGTAAAAAGAAACTGGAGAAAAAAATACTGGGAGGAAATATGGAGGAGAGAGATTTCGTAGACAAAAATAGACAACCAATAGGAGAAGTAACAACAAAAGAGAGTAATATATTAGAAGGAAAATATGTCCAAATTGTTGTTATATGCATTCAAAATGAGAAAAATGAATTTTTAATTCAAAAAAGAGCACAGAAGAAAAATGGAAAATGGGCATTAACAGGTGGTCATGTTATTTCAGGAGAGGAGAGTGTACATGCTATCTTAAGAGAAGTACAAGAAGAATTAGGATTACAATTAGAAGAAAGCAAAATAGAATTGGTATTTTCTAAGAGAGCATATGATTGCTTTGTAGATATATATTATACCAAAAAGGAAGTAGAACTGGTAAATTTAAAATTAGAAAAAGAAGAAGTAGAAACTGTAAAATGGATAAGCTTAAAAGAAATCAAGACACTGAAGGAAAAAAATGCATTTTTAGAATGTCATTATGATTGTTTACAAGAATGTATGTATTTTATAGAAAAAATAAAAGAAGAGGAGAAGAAAAATGTATAAATTAGTGGCAATTGATTTAGATGGAACTTTAGTAACAGATAACAAAGAACTAACGACAAAGACCGTGGAAGTAATTAAAGAAGCATCAAAAAAAGGTGTAAAGATTATGATATCAAGTGGAAGAGCATTTTATCGATTAGAAAAATTTATTGATGCACTAGGTTTGAGAAAAGAAAATCAATGTACCATTTGTTTCAATGGGGGAATGATTGTAGATAACACCAGTAAAGAAATTTTATACTCAAAAAATTTGGAGGCAGAAGAAGTAAAGGAATTAATTCGATTAGGAAAATCATTTAAATTACCCATTATGATATATGCAAAAGATACACATTATGTAGAAAAAGTACCAGAGGTCGTAGAAAAAAACAAGAAAAATTTAAAAGGTATGCGCTTAAAATTAGTAAATTTTGATGAATTGAATTTTAAAGAACAACAAAATTATATTTATAAAGTTTGTTTTATTGATAAGCCTGAAACAATTATAGAAAAAAGAAAAGAAATTTCAAAAGAGATGATGGAAAAGTATGAGATGACTAGTAGTGTTCCAGAATATTTAGAAATTGTAAAAAAAGGAACTAAAAAGTCAGAAGCAATTAAATTTGTGATGAATAAATATGGTATTCAACAAAAAGAGGTTATGGCGATTGGTGATGGTGAAAATGACGTGGAAATGTTAAGCTTTGCAGGATTAGGAATTGCTATGGAAAATGCGAGAAATGATGTCAAGAAATTTGCTAATGATGTAACCACATCCAATAACCAAGATGGTGTTGCTAATGCGATTGAAAAATATATTTTAAAAAGTGAATAGAATTTTTTAGGAAGGAATAAAAATGATGAAAATAGAATTGGATCATATATATTTTTTTGTAGAGAATATGGAAAAGGCGGTTAATTTTTATGAAACTTTTTTAGATACAAAAGCAACACATAGAGAAAAAGACAGATGGGCTGATTTTGAAATAGAAGGACAAGAAGGGATGTATTTTGGATTACTAAATAAAAAAGCAATAGATGAAAAGATAATAGTTGGAAATAATGCGGTATTAGGAATTTATGCAGAAGATATACAGGAGACTTTTGAAAAAGCCAAAAAATTAGGAGCCACCATTTTATATGAGCCAACTTATGTACCAGATAGTCCATATAAATACACTTGTTTTGGAATGTTAGATTTAGATGGAAATATGATAGAAGTTGCCAATTATGAGAGATAGGAGATAGAAATGGAGAATATAAAAGCCATCATATTTGATGCAGATGATACATTGATAGACCATAAAGCATGTGAAAAAGAAGCATTAATAAATGTATTTTAAGGGTTAAAACAAGAATATAAGGAAGAATACCAAAACATATTTAGACCATTAGATAGAAATTTATGGGATAGTGTAGCTAAAGGAACAAATGTTGTGTCAAAAGAAGAAATACCAGAATATAGATTTAAAAAATTTTTTGATGAGATAGATTTAAAAATTACAGATTATCAAAAAGCAAACATACTATTCCAAGAAGGATTAGCTAATTCTACAGCAGTCATACAAAATGCGAAAGAAATAGTAGAATATTTAAGACATAAACAGTATTCGTTATATATAGTTACAAATGGATTGGTGAAATTACAAAAGCCTAGAATTATAAATAGTGAAATAGCGGAATATATTTCTGATATTATCATATCAGAAGCAGTGGGAGTTGCAAAACCTAATCCAGAAATTTTCAATATTCTTTTAAATAAAATAAACATAAAACCAGAAGAAGCAGTTATGATAGGGGACAGTTTAGAAAAAGACATAAAAGGTGCAATAGATGCAGGTATATATACCATTTGGTATAATCCTGATAATAAAAGTAATTGTACTAACATACAACCAGATTATCAAATAGAAAACTTATTAGAATTAAAAGAAATTTTATAAATTCGGAGGCATATATGTTAGCAAATAAACTAAAAATAGGAGATACTATAGGAATTGTATCACCTTCTACACCTATTATAGGAGATAGAGAAGAGGCATTAAATGAGGGAAGACAATTATTAGAAGAAATAGAAATTAATAGTATAAAGGGAAGGTATGTTAATAAAAATACATTAGGGTATTCTGCGACAAAAGAGGAAAAAGCAGAAGATATAAATAACATGTTTTCTGATAAAAACATAAAAGGTGTGTTTTCTTCGAAAGGAGGAGAAAATAGTTTTACTTGCTTAGGATTAATTGATTATGAAAATATAAAGAAGAATCCGAAAATTGTATATGGAATTAGTGATGCGACCAATTATCTAAATGCTATATATGTTAAAACAGGCTTAATTACATTTCATCAGTCAGATGTAAAAAGTTTTTCATGGATAGATAAAAATAGTTTTGAATTTCAAGATTTTAAACGAAGATTAATCGATGGAGAAATAGGAAAGATACATAAAAATTCTGAGTGGAAATGTTTAAGAGAGGGGATGGCAGAAGGAATCATTGTTGGAGGAAATTTGAAATCACTAATAAATTTATTAAATACAGAATATATGCCAGATGTAACAGATAAAATTTTATTTCTAGAAGCATATGCTAGTTCTACACCATTAGAATTGGTGGATTGTTATGTATCAGTCCTAAAATATCATAAAGTATTTGAAAAAATAAAAGGGTTATGGATAGGACATTATCATGGGGATACAGAAAATGCTAAATTTGAAGATGTTGTTATGAACAATTTAAAAGACTATAAATTTCCAATACTAAAATGTGATGATTTTGGACATAATTGTGAAAATGTAGTGATTCCAATTGGTGGAAAGATTAGATTAGATGCAATCAATTGTGAAGTAGAAATATTAGAAAAGATTGTAAATGAAGAAACGAAATAAAAAGAAAAATGAGTTATTCGAAAACTTAGAATAACTCATTTTTAGATTATCTATACACCTTTTATGTAAAGAAAACATAAAATATAACAAAAACATAAAAGGAGGAGAGAAAATGTCTAGCTACATAATACAAGGAGGAAATAGGCTAGAAGGAACAGTAAAAATATCAGGTTCGAAAAATTCTAGTTTACCGATTATAGCAGCAACCATATTAAATGGTGGAGAAACCACATTATATAATGTACCCAATATTCATGATACACAAATGATGTTTGAAATCTTAAGAAAAATAGGAGGAAAGGTTACTAAAAAGAAGAATAAGGTAATTATTAATACAAGAAACATCAATAAATATGAAATACCAGAAGATTTAATGAGACAAATGCGATCTTCTGTGATTTTTGCAGGTAGTTTATTAGGGAAATATAGAGAATGTACCTTATCTTATCCCGGAGGATGTGATATTGGAACAAGACCAATTGATTTACATTTAAAAGCATTTGAAAAATTAGGAATAAATATTGATAAAAACTATGGAAAAATAGCATGTAGTTGTGATAAAATAAATGGGGAAAAAATTGACTTTGAATTTCCAAGTGTCGGAGCAACTGAAAATGCTATACTTGCGAGTTGTTTGGGAGAAGGAACTACCATTATTACCAATGCAGCAAGAGAACCAGAAATCATCGATTTACAAAATTTCTTAAATAAAATGGGTGCAAAAGTAAAAGGAGCAGGTTCTAATAAAATTGAAGTAATTGGTGTAAAGCATTTAAAGGATGTTAGCTATAATATTATGCCAGATAGAATTGAAACAGGTACATTTTTATGTATGGCAGCAATGACAAATGGAAATTTGATTCTAGAAAATATTAATAGTGCACATATTGTACCAATTGTCAATAAATTAGAAGAATGTGGATGTAAAATAGATATTCAGGCAAATACATTAGAAATAAATACGCCCAAGAGATTGAAAGCAGTAGATATCAAAACAATGCCATATCCAGGTTTTCCAACAGATATGCAGTCTATATTTGCAACAGCATTGACAATAGCCAGAGGAACATCTGTTATAGTAGAAAATATTTTTGAAAACAGATATAAATATACACAGGAATTAATTCGAATGGGAGCAAAAATCACAATAGAAGGAAGAACAGCTATTATAAAAGGTGTTAGAAAATTGTATAGTGCAAATGTGAAGGCAACAGATTTAAGAGGCGGAGCAGCCTTGGTAATGGCTACATTATCCACAAAAGGAGAATCAAAAGTGGAAAATATAGAATATATTTTAAGAGGATATGATAATTTTGAAAATAAGATACAAAATATTCATGGAAATATCTTAAGAGAAGTGAATTAACACTTCTCTTAAGAAAAATAAAACATAAGAAAAGGAGGTATCAAATTGTCAAAAAAACAAAAAGAGCAAGAAGTAAATGTATATTACTTTGATAATGGACAAGAGCAGGAAGAAACTATTGATGACATAATGAAAAGAAAAAAAGCAAAAGAAAGAGAAAAAAGAATAGAAGAGAGAAAAAGACAAGAATTTGATGATAAATTTGACTTTGATACAGAAACTGTTATAGGGATGACCAATAAAAATAAAATGAAGCAAGAGGAAGAAAAAAAGAGAGAATTTACAAAACAACAAAGAAAAAGAAACAGAACGATAAGAAGAATAAAAAGAATTATAAAGATTGTTATCTTATTAGGGCTAATCATAGGAGCCATCATTTTTGCAACCTGTTCACCAATATTTAATATACAGGACATAGAAGTAATAGATAATAATAGAGTATCTAGTGAAACGATTATAAGTTTATCAGGAATTAATAAAAATGAAAATATATTCAGATTTGTTGCAACAAAAGCTATGAACGATATCAAACAAAATGCTTATATAGAAGAGGTAAAAATCAGAAGAGTGATACCAAATAAGATACAAATAGAGGTAACAGAAAGAGAACCTAAATTTAGCATACCTATTTTAGGAGAATTTGCATATATAAGCACACAGGGTTATATATTAGAAATTGCTCATAACGAGCTAAATTTACCAATCATTTATGGCTTACAAACTGCTGAAGAAAATATTACTGTTGGAAATAGAATAAGCGAAGAGGATTTAACTTCTTTAGAAACCATATTAAAGATTATGAATGCTATGAATGATTCCGGATTATATGATAAGGTTACCAATATTGACATTAGTAATAAAAATGATTATAGTATATATATGCAAGAAGAGAAGAAAACAATACATTTAGGAGATGCTTCAAATTTAAGTAATAAAATGCTTTATGTAGTAGCAATCATAGAACAAGAAAAGGATAATGAAGGGGATATATTTGCTAATGGAGATTTAAACAGTAACTTTAAAGTGTATTTTAGAGAAAAACTTACATAAAAGAGGTGAAAGCATGTCAAATAAAAAGACAATCAGTATCATTCTGGGAATTATGTGTTTTGCATTAACTTTAGGAATTTGTGTACAAGTTAGAACTATTAGAAGTACCAATTCGACTATTGGTCAAAATCAAGAGGCCAATGAATTAAGAGATGAAATATTAAGATATAAAGAAAGATATGATAATCGATTTAAGGAATTAGAAGAGGCTGAGCAAGAACTAGAAAAACAAAGAGAAGAAGCAACTCAGAATAATTCTGAATTAGAAGAGGCACAACAAAAAATTACAGCGGGAAATAAAATAACAGGGATAACAGAAGTAACAGGTCCAGGTGTAACCATTACTTTGTCAGACGGAAAAGGAATTGCAACATCAACATTAAATCCAAGCCAATTAATTGTACATGATTTAGATGTGTTAAGTGTTGTAAATGAATTGATTAATGCAGGAGCAGAAGCAATATGCATAAATGATCAAAGATGGGTATCAACGACAGCGATTTCTTGTAGAGGAAATACAATTGATATCAATGGAGAAAGAATAGGAGCACCATTTATTATAAAGGCAATTGGATTACCTGAATATTTAGCTGGATTAGAAAGAGTAGGCGGATATTTAGAATATATGAAAAGAGATGGTGTTGGTGTGACTTTAGAAAAATCAAATAGTATTACTATACCAAAATATTCAGGTGTTATTAATTTTGAATATCTACAAAATGTAGAAGAATAAAAAATAAGATGTACCTTGAGAAAGGGATGATAGAAAAGATGAAAAAAGGTAAAATAGCCATGACAATTACAATTGGAATTGCTTGCTTTGCTTTAGTAACTGTCATGATGATGCAATTTAAAGTTGTAAATGAAACAGATATTACAGCAATTGAAGATATGCAAGAATCAGAATTGAAAACAGAATTAGCAAATTGGAAAACGAGATATGAAGAAATAGATGCACAATATCAAGAAACCACACAAAGAATAGAGGAATATAAAAATGATGAGGCATCAAACAATGAAGCAAGTCGATTAGTACAAGAAGAGTTGGAACAGACGAATACATTATTAGGATTAACAGATGTCCATGGAGAGGGAATTGTTATCACATTAAAAAGTGGAAGCGATGCTGCAGCAATTAGTGCAGATGATTTATTAATTATTGTAAATGCATTAAAATTTGCAGGGGCAGAAGCAATTTCCATAAATGATGAAAGAATCATTAATACAACAGATATTGTGGATATATTAGATGGATCTTTTATAAAAGTAAATGGACAAAGAATATTAGAACCTTATGTGATAAAGGTAATCGGAAATCAATCTCACTTAGAAAGTTCAGTAACAGGAAATGGTGGAAAGGTAGAAGAGCTACAAACCTTAGGTCATACAGCAACAATAGAAAAGGATAATGATATAACAATCGGAAAATACAATGGAGAGATTGAAACGAAATATATAGAATAGGGGGAAAATAAAATGATATTTATTGCCATACTAATTGGATGTATATTAGGTGCCATTTTAGGATTAAATGCACCAATGATTTCATATACATATTCAAGTTATTTAGCAATTGCCATTATAGCAGCACTAGATTCTGTTTTTGGAGGCATCGCATCAGTTATTAAAAAGAATTTTGACTTAAAAATATTTATTTCAGGATTTTTTGGAAATGCGATTTTAGCAATATTATTGACCATATTAGGACAAAAACTAAATGTTGACATATATTTAGCAGCTATTGTTGTATTTGTTTGGAGAATGTTTATGAATTTAGGAACCATCAGAAGATATTATGTAGAAAAATGGTCAGAAATCATAAAGAAGAAAGCATCTGAAAAAAGTAAAAATAGAAAAGAAGAAGAGACAGCAAAAGTAGAAGAGAAATAGAAAAATCATAATCCAAAGAGTTTATCTGAGAAAATAAATGCTTGGTTTAAGATAGACTCTTATTTCAATAAAATATGAAAAAAAGTAGAATAAAAAAAGTTGTTTAGTATTACAACATTGTTGCAAAAATATTACAAAAATATTACAATTACTATTGACTTTTTTTTTAAAATGTAATATATATACTTTTAGAAAAAATATACTAATAAATGGAGGAATTAACTTGGCAATAGGTGATATCATAGTGGGTATTGACATAGGCACAAGTAAGGTTTGTACCGTTGTTGGAGAAGTTAATAACTTTGGTCAAATAGAAATTATAAGCAATACCTCATATAAATGTAGTGGACTAAAAAAATGTAAGATAATAAATGAAGATGAAATAAGTTTAAGTATAGCCAAAACAATAAAAGATGCTGAAGAAGAAACAAATTTAAAAATCAATTCAGCATATGTAACTATTCCAGGTAAATATGTAACAATTGTACAGAATATGATAACAAAAGAAGTAAAAGACAAGTATTCTGGAATAGCAGTTAGAGATGTACAAAATGCCATTATGCAAGTAAAAGATATAGAAATACCTGATGGGAAGACATTAATTGATATTGTTCCAGATAAAATAACGCTAGATAATGGAACAGTTGTAACAGATCCTGTAGGAAACTTAAGTTCAAGTTTTACAATTAGTGCACAAATTATATTAGCAGATAAAGATTATGTAAGACAATTACATAATATTTTTAAAAAAGCAGGCTTAGAAATAGATGGAATTGTGCCAACAACATTAGCAGAAAGAAATTTAATATTAGATAGTAATGAATTACATGATAATATTATGCTTTTAGATATAGGCGCAGGGAATATAGATATTGGTGTATTTGAGGGAAGTAGCTTTATTTACACAAATTCAATTCCCTTAGGAGGAGACAACATCACAAATGATATTGCATTAGTATTAAATATATCAGAAGAAGAAGCAGATAAACTAAAAAGACAATATGGTTTAGCATTAAAGTCATTTATAGATAATGATAATGATATTATATTAAATACCTCAAAAGATGAGAATAAAAATAGAATTATCAAAAGTTCTGAATTGATAGAAATTATTGAAGCTAGAATAGAGGAAATGTTTTCAATTATTAATAAAGATATAACCAATAATGGAATTAAGCAAAAAATTAATAATGTTGTTTTAACTGGTCAAGGAATTGTCAATATCAATAAAAGTGATGTTGCAGGAAAAATCAATTTAAATATTCCAGTAAAGATTTCAACAGGAAGGGCAATAAGTACTGTAAAACCAGCATACAGAACAAGTTATGCATTAGTTAGATATATTGCAGCAAGACCATTTGCAAAAACTGTTTCAAGCAGTATAGATACACAAAATAATGAAAATTTCTTGAAAACAATCATAGAAAAAATAAAAGAATTTTTCTATACATAAGATATTAATTTTAAAATATATAAAAGATAAGGGAGGAAAAAACTAAATGATGGATTACAATGATGATAACAATATTACAATGATGGATGGAACAGCCACAATAAAAGTTATAGGTGTTGGGGGAGCAGGAAATAATGCTGTTAATAGAATGATTGATGCAGGAATTAAAGGAGTAGACTTTATTGCTGTTAATACAGATAGACAAGCTCTTCAGACTTCAAAAGCAAATACAAAAATTCAAATTGGAGAAAAAATTACAAGAGGATTAGGAGCAGGTGCAAATCCAGATATTGGTGCACAATCAGCAGAAGAAAGCAAAGGTGAATTAGCAGAAGTTTTAAGAGGAGCAGATATGGTATTTGTTACAGCCGGAATGGGTGGAGGAACAGGTACAGGAGCAGCACCAGTTGTTGCACAAGCTGCGAAAGAAATGGGAATATTAACCATTGGTGTTGTTACAAAACCATTTACATTTGAAGGAAAGAAAAGACTTTCTCAAGCTGAAAGAGGAATTGATAGTCTAAAAGGAAAAGTAGATACATTGGTGGTTATACCAAATGATAAATTATTACAAATTATTGATAGAAAAACATCAATTATAGAGGCCTTCAAAATGGCTGATGATGTCTTAAGACAAGGTGTACAAGGTATATCAGACTTAATAGCTATTCCAGGACTTGTAAACTTAGACTTTGCAGATGTAAAAACAATCATGTTAAATCAAGGTATGGCACATATGGGAGTTGGTAGAGCTTCAGGAGAGAATAGAGCAGAAGATGCTGCAAAAGAAGCTATCCAAAGTCCATTACTAGAAACATCAATTGAAGGTGCTAAAGGTGTTATTATCAATATTACTGGTGGAGAGGATTTAGGATTACATGAAGTAAATACAGCAGCAGAATTAGTTCAACGTAGTGTTGATCCTGAAGCAAACATTATCTTTGGTACAGTAACAGATCCTTCAATGGAAGATGAAATCCAAATCACAGTTATTGCAACAGGATTTGAAAAAAATGAACCAATATCAAGTATAGGTGTAGATAATATTGTTTCAAAAACTTGGGAAAAGAAAATTAATTCTATTCCAGCAAGTTCAGAAGTAAATAACTCACAAAATGATTTAGATATCCCATCTTTCTTGAGAAAAAATAAAAATAAAAATATGTAAAGAACTATCAAATAAAATAGAAACAACTCTATAAACGAAAAGAAATAATCGGAATTTACCGATTATTTCTTTTTTTTTACAATAAGAAAGGACATTTTTTTTAAAGAAGAGGTAGTAGAATAAATATACAGGTGATTTAGGAAATGACAATTTATATAGATATTGTATTAATAGAAAATTTACTAATGAATTATATTATATTATTTGCTACAGGCGTTATTTTAAAAATACATATAAAACATGTACGATTAATTTTAGCAAGTTTTGTAGGAGCTATATATACAATCATTGCTTATATTTCAGAATTAAAAATATATTCTAATTTTTTTCTAAAACTTATATTATCTGTCATTATCATATATATAGCATTTAATCCTAATCAATTAAAAAAATTATTAAAATATACACTAATGTTTTATTTAACCTCATTTGTTTTTGGAGGGGCGGCATTTGCATTAATATATATTGTAAAACCACAAGAAATACTAGAAAATAATGGACTTGTGCTAAATTCAAATTCATTAAAGGTGATATTTATCTCTGCGATAATTGCTTTTATCGTTGTGATTATTGGATTTAAGATTGTAAAAAATAAAATATCAGCCAAAGATATGTATTGTGATTTAAAAATAAAAATAAATGATAAAAATATAGAAACCAAAGCAATGATTGATACAGGAAACTTTTTGAAAGAACCGATTACCAATACACCTGTTATAGTAGTAGAACATACACTTTTATATGACTGTATTCCAAAAGAAATATTAAATCATATGGAAAGTATATTAGGAGGTGATTTTAGTGAAATACCTGGTCAGGTTAAGGAAGAATATGTTTCAAGATTAAAAGTAATTCCATTTTCATCTTTAGGTAAACAAAATGGAATGTTATTAGGAATAAAGGCGGAAAAAGTTATTGTAAAAAGTGGAGAAGAAGAAAAAAAGACAGAGAATGTAATCATTGGAATATATAATAAATCATTAACCAAAAGGGGAGAATATAGAGCTTTATTAGGAATCGAATTGATTTAAAAGGAGTTGGTTAGATTGAAAATTATAGATTTTGTGAAAAATAGTATCCATACAATATGTGCGAAATATTTAAATGATCATAATGAGATAGAATATTTACCCATATTTTATATAGCAGGAAGTCAAACACTCCCACCACCATTACCACCAGAAGAAGAGGAGATGTATATAAAAAAATTATCAGAAGAAAATAATTTAGAAGCAAGACAGGTTTTAGTAGAAAGAAATTTAAGATTAGTTGTATATATTGCTAAAAAATTTGAAAATACAGGAATTGGAATAGAGGATTTAATATCTATTGGAACGATTGGCCTTATGAAAGGTGTAAATACATTTAATAATGAGAAGAAAATAAAATTGGCAACATATGCTTCTAGATGTATTGAAAACGAAATTTTAATGCATTTAAGAAAAAGTAATAGAATAAAGGGAGAAATTTCTATTGATGAACCATTAAATAAAGATGGAGATGGAAATGAATTATTACTTTCAGATATATTAGGAACAGAACCAGATGTAACATCTAGAAATTTAGAAGATGAAGTAGATAAAACATTGCTTCGAGCAGCTGTCTTAAAACTAAATGATAGAGAAAAAAATATCATGGAAATGCGATTTGGATTTAAAACAGGTAAAGAAAAAACACAAAAAGAAGTAGCAGATGAACTAGGTATTTCACAAAGTTATATATCAAGGCTAGAAAAAAAGATTATTAATAAAATGAAAAAAGATATTGTGAGCAAAATTGGATAATGATGGATAAACAATACATAAAGGTTGCATATTTACATAAAATATGATATAACCTAAATAGAAAATAAATGGTTGAGGTATAATCGTAACTTAAACAAAGAGGATAAAACATGAAAGACTATGGAGAGAGATTTAGGGAGGAAAGAATACGGCTGAGATTAAAACAATCTGAGATTGCAAAGGCATTAGGTTGTTCAAATGGACTAATTTCATATATGGAGTCAGATACGAGACCAATTCGGGTTATAGAGTTATATAGAGCATATGAATTTTTTGGAATCGATATTGGTTTTGGCAGAATCTTCAAATGGATAGATAACAGAAATGAGGAGCTTCTTAGTATAATAAAAAGACATACAGGAACGAAATTTTTTGAAAAAGAATTAAAAGACATAAGCAATAAAAACTATGAAGGAATGTACATTTCTTTATTAGAAAAAATAGACAAAATACTTGCTTATGAAAAAACGAGAATAAAAACTGTAACAACAAGTAAAAAAGAAACTATAAAAGAAATACTACCTGAAGAACAGAAAAGACTAAATCATATATTGAAGGAATATTTGAAAAAAGATGGTAATATTGAAAGAGCCTTAAAGCTCTTGGAAATTGCAGTGCAATAGAAATAGTGAGGAATGAAGTGATGAAAACAAAGTCATCACTTTTTTCTTTGACAAATGAAAAGTTGTTTTTAAAATTCAGATTTCTTGATTTGTTTAACGAATAGAAAATGCTTTTTAGGAAATACTTATAGTAAGTACAATAAAAGGAGGTTTTCTTTTTGCTAAATAAAGTTGAAATCTGTGGAGTGAATACATCAAATTTACCATTATTAAGTAAAGAAGAAAAGGAAGCACTTTTTATAAAAATAAAAGCAGGAGATGAGGAAGCAAGAAATACATTTATCAATGGGAATTTAAGATTGGTATTAAGTGTTATACAAAGATTTTACGGAAGAGGAGAAAATGCAGATGACCTATTTCAAGTAGGATGTGTAGGTTTAATAAAAGCAATCGATAATTTTGATTTAAGTCAAAATGTACAATTTAGTACGTATGCAGTTCCTATGATTATTGGAGAAGTAAAACGATATTTAAGAGATAATAATAGTATAAGAGTCAGTAGGTCAGTGCGAGATTTAGCATATAAAGTAATACAATTTAAAGAAAAATATACAAAGGAGAATGGAAAAGAACCGAATGTAGAAGAAATTGCCAAAGAACTAGATGTAACGAAAGAAGATATTGCTTTTAGTTTAGATGCCATCCAAGATCCTGTATCCTTACAAGAACCAGTATATAATGATGGATCTGAAAGCATTTACATCATGGATCAAGTAAAAGACAGTAAAAATACAGATGAATTATGGGCAGAAAAAATGACCATCAAAGGTGCTATGGAAAAATTAAATGAAAAAGAAAGAATGATTATTAATAAACGATTTTTTGATGGAAGAACACAAATGGAGGTAGCAGAAGAAATTGGTATATCACAAGCACAAGTTTCAAGATTAGAAAAAACTGCTATACAGCATATAAAAAGATTATATAAGTAAAAAATGTCCAATTGGGTGTCCAATTGGGGACGTTTCTCTTTGAGACATTTTTATGTTAATTTTAAAAATTGAAAAGGAATAATAAAACGTATCAAGTCAGGTGTGATATGGATAGATTTATAATAATATATTTAAATATTTAAAAAATTGGATAGAAGGACAAATCCTAAGGTTTGTTCTTTTAATATTATGGGGATAGATTTATATAATATTTATGACTAGTTATAAATATTGTTTGAGATTTTAAAAATTTAAAATAATGTATAGAGAATATTTAATTAAAAATAAGAAAAATGCATTGTCAATTTTTACAATTTTATGAATATACTGTTAATAATAAATTTTAGAAAATAGAGGAGGTACGGAATGCCAGAAAAAGGATTAGATTTTAAGCATAAAGAAGTGATTAATATTAATGACGCAAGAAGATTAGGATATGTACAAGATGTATGTGCAGATTTAGAAACAGGAAATATTACCCATATTATTGTTCCAGGCTCTGGAAATAAATTAATGAATATTTTTAAAACCAATAATGAAATTTCCATTCCATGGAAAAATGTAAAGTGTATAGGGGAAGATTTGATTTTAGTAGAGATATAAAGGAATTGTATCTCTGCTATTGATTTTTTGGACTTTTTAAAGTATAATGGAATAACGAAAAGAAGAGAAAAGAAGGGAAGAATTTTAAATGAAAGCAATTGAGATTAGAAATAAATATTTAGAATTTTTTAAAAAGCATGGACATGCTGTTATTCCATCAGCTTCATTAATACCAGAAAATGACCCATCTGTATTATTTACAACAGCTGGTATGCAACCATTAGTACCTTATTTATTAGGAGAAAAACATCCAGAGGGAACAAGATTAACAGATTATCAAAAATGTGTGAGAACCAATGATATTGATGAGGTAGGAGATAATAGACATTTAACTTACTTCGAAATGCTTGGAAATTGGTCTTTAGGAGATTATTTTAAAGAAGAATCTATCAAAATGAGTTTTGAATTTTTAACCAAAGAATTACAAATACCAGTAGAAAAATTATCTGTTACTTGTTTTGCAGGAGATGAAGATTGTCCAAGAGATGAAGTTTCAGCAAAAGTGTGGAAAGAAGCTGGAATATTAGATGGTCATATCTATTTTTATGGAAAAGATGACAACTGGTGGATAGCAGGAGAAGAAGGACCATGTGGACCAGATACAGAAATGTTCTATGATACAGGAAAACCAGCATGTGGACCAGATTGTCAACCTAGCTGTGATTGCGGAAAATATGTAGAAATTTGGAACAATGTGTTTATGGAATATTATAAAGACAAAAATGGATATTCTAAATTAAAACAAAGAAACGTAGATACTGGTTTAGGATTAGAAAGAATGACAATGTTATTACAAGGAAAAGAAACACCATTTGATACAGAATTGTTCTTACCAGTTATGGAAAAAATACAAGAGCTTCAAAAAGTAGATAGTATTGAAAGTAGAAGAATTATTGCAGAACATTTACGTTCTAGTATGATGATTATTGCAGATGGTGGAAGACCAAGTAATATTGATAGAGGATATGTATTAAGAAGATTAATTCGTAGAATGATTAGACATATGAATAAATTGCAAATTGATTTATCAGAATTATCAAATCTAATTGATATTAATGTAGACAATCTAAAAGAGATGTATCCAGAGTTAGAACAAAATAGAGAAACAATCAAAAATGTTATCAATGAAGAGAAAGATAAATTTGTGAAAACACTAACACATGGTGAAAGAGAATTCCAAAAAGAAATGCAAAAAGCAAAGGAAAATGGAAAAGCTGAAATTGATGCAAATGTTGTCTTTAGATTATATGATACTTATGGATTCCCACCAGAGGTAACAAAAGAATTGGCTGATGAAAATAATATGACAGTGGATTTAAAAGGATTTGAAGAATTGTTTAAAGCCCACCAAGAAAAATCAAGACAAGGAAGTACACAAAAGTTTAAAGGTGGATTGGCTGACCAAAATGAAAAAACAATTGCTTATCATACAGCAACCCATTTATTACATCAAGCATTAAGAACGGTTTTAGGAGATCATGTAAAACAAAGTGGTTCCAATATTACAGAAGAGAGATTACGTTTTGATTTTACCCATCCACAAAAAATGACAAAAGAAGAGATTAAGCAAGTAGAAGATTTAGTAAATGAGCAAATAGAAAGAGACTTACCAGTTACTTGTGAAGAAATGAGTTATGAGGATGCAAAAAAATCAGGTGCAATTGGATTATTTACAGATAAATATGGAGATAAAGTAAAAGTCTATACAATCGGAGATTTTAGTAAAGAAATTTGTGGAGGACCTCATGTAACACATACAGGAGATATGGGAAGATTTAAAATCAAAAAAGAGGAATCTAGCTCATCAGGAATTAGAAGAATTAAAGCAGTTTTAATAAAAGAATAATTCTGAATTACTTATGGGGATCATAGGTAAAAAAACAAAAATCCAGAAATTGTAAAAGAAGATAAAAAAAGCCTTGATTAACAGGGCTTTTTATGTTATAATATTAAATGTAAGGTTATTATTAATAAAAGAGGTGAAAAGCTTAGAAAAGTTCTAAGTGAGTAATATGAAAAATGCAAGTGCGAAACAAATAGAGGTAATAGAATATTTAAAAGCTGCTTTAAATCCAAAGGCATTCTTTTCTACAATAGGTGATATACTTGTCAGAACTTCATCTGATTCTAAATTAACAGATGCAGATAGAGAGGTTGCACAAATTTGGGAAGATAATAAAGCAAGTAAAAAAGCGATTGAGGCATGGGAAGCAAGAGAAAAAATTCCAGAAAAAGGAGCTACTGGAGGAAAAGGTAAAGGAACAAGAAAACAAAAAAGTTATGAAATATCAACACCAGTTCACCCACAAGAACCAACTAGAGAAGCAATGGAAAGTAAAGATACACATAAAAATAGTTCAAAAGGATTTGAAATTGGAGAATAAATACAAGAATTTTGAAATTCTTGTATTTTTTACTTGACAAAAGGAAAAACTACCAGTATAATATTACTTGCTAGAAAAAATGGCGAAGTAGCTCAGTTGGCTAGAGCATTCGGTTCATACCCGAAGGGTCATGTGTTCGAATCACATCTTCGCTACCAAAAAAACTCGTAAATGTAAAATAAACATTTGCGAGTTTTTTATATATTTATTTTCCTTCAAATAATGTATTCAAAATATTTGGATATATGGTATTGGCATGATTTTTCCAATTTTCTACAATTTTTTTAGCTCTTTCTCTAGAGCCAGCATATGTTTTTACTTCAAAAATTGTTTCATTATTTTCTACAATTTTCAATGTTACTGTATAATTGTTTTCATCCTTTGGAGTAAATTCAGCAACAACAGAAGATGCCTCCTCAATATTAGAAAATTCTTTTTTGAAAACACTATCAGCTTTTAATTTTAATATTCCAGGCATAACATCTTTTGTTAAGATATATGCATTTTTACCTTCACTAGTAATTCTTAAAACTTGTTCATCTTCTTTTGTATAAACACCTACTAGCTTTGAATCCATTAAATCTGTTAAAATTTGTTTAAAATAAAAATAATTGATATTATTGATGGAAGAAATGATTTTAAATAAACCATCTTGTACAATATCCCCATCAATTAGATTTAAGATATAAAGGATTAATACCTTATTTTCAGCCAAAGTAGTAGTATTATTTGAATTTGAACTCATAAATAGCACTCCTTACTTTGATTATTTGCTAAATTATATCATAAGTATAGAAAAAAGTAAAATAAATTATATAAAAAATCTTTAAATTTCAAGAAAAAAGTAGTATACTATTGTAGGAAATTTAATGAAGAGAAAGGAATGAATGGTATGAAAAAAGGAAAAGTTGTTTTAGTAGGTACAGGATTTGTAGGAATGAGTATGGCATATTCTATGCTAAATAGAGGAGGTATACAAGAACTTATCCTAATAGATATTAATAAAGATAAAACCATTGGCGAAGAAATGGACTTGGCTCACGGATTACCATATGCACCACAAAAAATGATTATTAGAGCAGGAGATTATGATGAATGTAAAGATGCACAAATTGTTGTCATTACTGCAGGTATAGCACAAAAACCAGGACAAACAAGATTAGAATTGGCAGAAGTAAATGCAAAAATTATGAAAGATATTACCAAAAGCATTATGGCAAGTGGATTTAATGGAATTATTGTTGTTGCAAGTAACCCAGTAGACTTAATGACATATGTTGTAGCAAAAGTATCAGGATTGCCAAAAAATCAAGTGATTGGTTCAGGAACAGTTTTAGATACAGCGAGATTAAGATATATTGTGGGACAATACCTAAAAATATCTAGCAAAAATATACATGCATATATCATGGGAGAGCATGGAGATTCTTCATTTGTGCCTTGGGAGCATTGTTATGTAGGTTGTAAGAAAATTACTGACGTTATGAAGGATAATCATCATCCAATGGAAACATTAAATAAAATGCATGAGGATGTTGTAAATGCTGCATATGAGATTATTGAAAAGAAAAAGGCAACATATTATGGAATTGGTATGGCATTAAATAGATTGGTAAGAGCTATTTTAGATGATGAAAATTCAATTTTAACAGTTTCTACTTATTTAGATAATCAATATGGACAAGATGATATATATATTGGTGTACCAGCTATCATTAATAAAAATGGTGTAAGAGAATTGGTAAACTTAGAATTAAATGAAAAAGATCAAGAAAAATTAGATCATAGTTGTCAAGTAATCAAAGAGATGAGAAAACAATCAATTGACAAAATTATTAACGAAAAATAGGAATATTTGCTATTTATATGAAAAATATTTGCATTTTAAAAAAATATATGTTAAAATAGCAAAGTATAATTTGAGAGATTAAAAACCGTTAGGAGGAATTAATACATGGAAATAGCAAAATGGATATTGGTTGTCATCTATTTTATCGTAGCAGTAGCAATCATTATATTAGCATTAATACAATCAAAAGAAGATTCAGGATTATCTTCAACAATTACAGGTTCATCAACAAATAACTTTTTTGAAAAAAATAAAAGTAGAACTAAAGAAGGAAAACAAAAAAGATGGACAGTCATATTGTCAATCATATTTGCAATATTAACAATTGTATTAGGAATTATATATATGGCGTAGAAATGGAAAAAAGGGATTTTGGGAACAGACTCATTTTTCCTTTTTTTTGAACTTTTGTCTAATGGAACATAACTTAACATAAAAATGTCTCAACAGGAAACGTCCCCAATTGGACAAAGAGAAAGGAATGTGAATGGAAGAACAGGAACTGAAGGTTTTAAATTTAATAAAAGATAAAGATTATGCACCAATGAAGGCAAAAGAAATTGCTATGATTATGCATGTACCGAAAAGTGAATATAATGAGCTTTTAAGAATTCTGGGAAAATTAGAAATGGAAATGAAAATCCAAAAAAATAGAAAAAATCAATATAGACCAGTAGAAGAAGTGTATTATGATGGAATCTATAGAAAAAATCAAAAAGGATTTGGTTTTGTCAGAATAGAGGACCAAGAAGATGAAATTTATATTGCAAAAGAAAATTCTAAAAATGCTCTAAATGGAGATAGAGTATTAATTGAGATTATTGAAGAAAAGAATAAAGTAAAAAAAGCAGAGGGAAAAGTTGTAAAAATTTTAAAGCATGAGAAGGATACCATTGTAGGAAGATTTGAAAATAATAAAAATTTTGGATTTGTAGTGCCAGATGATAAAAACTTTGGGACAGATATTTTCATTTCTAAAAAGAATTTTGGAAAAGCAAGAAACAATCATAAAGTATTAGTAAAAATTATCAAATATCCTGAAAAGGGAAAAAAGGCAGAAGGAAAAGTATTAGAAGTATTAGGAAATGTCAATGAAGCAGGGGTTGATATGTTATCTTTGATAAAAGAACATAATTTACCATCAACCTTTCCAGAGCCAGTTGTAGAAGAAGCTAAAAAATGTGGAAATCAAATTAATGAAAAGGATGTTGTGGGAAGAAGAGATTTGAGAGAAGAAACCATTTTTACAATTGATGGAGAAGATGCTAAAGACTTAGATGATGCTGTAAAAGTAACTAGATTAGATAATGGAAATTACAAACTAGATGTGCATATTGCAGATGTTAGTTATTATGTAACACCAAATAGTTTATTAGATCAAGAGGCTTTGCTAAGAGGTACAAGTATCTATATGTTAGGAAGAGTGATTCCAATGCTTCCTAGAGAATTGTCAAATGGTATCTGTAGTTTAAATGCAGGAGAAGATAGATTTACATTATCTTGTAGTATGGAAATTAATGAAAAGGGAGAAGTCATTTCTTCAGATGTGTATAAAGCAGTGATTAATGTAACAGAAAGGATGACTTATACAAATGTACAAAAAATATTAGATGATTCTGATGAAGATGTGATAAATCGATATAAACCATATATTTCTGAATTTAAATTAATGGAGGAATTAGCACATATCTTAAAGAACAAGCGATTAGAACAAGGTTATTTAAATTTGGATATTCCAGAAAGCAAAATTGAATTAGATATTGATGGTAGAGTAACGAATATAAAAAGATATGAAACAAGTTTTGCCAATGAAATTATTGAGCAATTTATGCTAACAGCTAATGAAACCATTGCAGAAAAATTCTTTTGGCTAGATGCACCTTTTATATATCGAGTACATGAAAAACCAGATTATGAAAAGGTACAAGAGTTAAATAAATTTTTATTTAATTTTGGATTAAAAATTAAAGCAAATAAAGATAATATATATCCAAAAGAATTTGCAAAAATATTAGAAGAAACCAAAGGAAAAGAAGAAGAAAAAGTCGTTTCAAATTTGGTATTAAGAACTTTAAAGGTAGCCAGATATGAAGCTGTAAATCAAGGTCATTTTGGAATTGCAAGTAAATATTATTGTCATTTTACATCTCCAATTAGAAGATATCCAGATTTATTTATTCATAGAGTGATATCAAAATATTTAGAAGATAATTATGATGTAGAAGAAAGTTTTGTGGAGGAATATAAAAAACAAGCGGAAGAAAGAGCAAAACAATCTTCAGAAAGAGAAAATATAGCTACTAAAGTAGAAAGAGAAAGTGAAGATATTAAAAAGGCAGAATATATGGAAAATAGAATTGGGGAAGAATATGAAGGAATCATCTCTTCGGTAACCTCATTTGGAATATTTGTTGCACTAGAAAATACAGTAGAGGGGTTAATTCGATTTGATGATTTAGGAGATGAATATTTCATCTATGACGAAGAAAGGAAAATATTGATTGGTGAGCATACAAAAACCACTTACAAAATAGGAGATAAAATACAAATTCGAGTAAAAGATGCTAGTAAATTATTAAGAACAGTCGATTTTGAAAAAATATAATCAGGTGAAAAAATTCACCTGACTTTTTTTGTGTTTTTTAAGTGATGCATAAAGAAATAATACTTAAAATAATTGTTAGTATAGAAAAAATAATGACACAAGTACCACCAAATTTATTTTCATTTTTATATTCATAAATTCCATAACTAATGGCTTCCTTTAATACATATAAACAAAATAAAATAAATAATAAAAATTCCAAATAATTAACCATAAATACCTCCCATAATATCAGCTTTCTGTTAATAGTGAAGAAGAACGAATGGAAGAATCAATACTTACATTAAAAAAACTATCTTTATATTTTTCATTCCAATTATAGTCATAAAAATCATTTAAAGTAAAAAAGTTTTTTCTGGCAGTTTTACCAAAACCATTGATATCTGATTGAAAAGTTTTAGCTGTTTTATATACATATTCTGTAATGGCAGATTTTAAATAACTACTGCAAGAATCAGAGATTTGATTTAACATAGATGCATCTAAATAATCAGAACCCTCCTCCATAGAATAAATTCTTCCAGTAAATCGACAGTCTATATTGATATAAGGAGTTCCATTGATAATATTGACTTCTATCTTAGGAGAACTTAAAGGGGTTATATATAAATCCATATAAGAATTGGCCTTATTAGGATTAGGAACAGAAATTAAGAAGCCATCCACTTGATTTCGAATAATAGAAAAACAAAGTGTTTCTATGGAATTTAATTCTCCTATTAAAACATCATCTTTAAAAACAGCAAGTCCCGTATTTTCAGCTGTTGATTGTCCTGTTAAAGAAGAGGAATTGGATTTGGTACTAGAATCATTTTCCGAATTTGTTGTTCCTGTATATTTTGTGGATTCATTTGTAACCCCACCTAAAATGGCATAGGGTTGACATGAATGGCAGATTAAACTGTCAAAAAAATCACCAACTGTTGCATTAGAAGTAAATCCAGTATAGGAGCTAGAACCAGAAAAAACCTCATAATATTTGGTAATTAAATTTTCAAATAAAGGTTTTGAATTTTCTAAATAGTATCGAGCAGAGGTTTTGGATATGACAATATTCGTAGAGGGACGTACTTGTGTATCATTAACCAAGGTATAGATTTCTTCTGAAATGCCTCTACTTGCGATTTCTTCAGAAAAAGCAATTACTTTACAATGAGATAAATTTACCTCTTTACCAATATACGTATTGATAAGATTAATTCCTGAACTAATTGAAGAGGCATCTACTGTATAGATAATAGAAGGAGATTGTTCAGAGGTTCCTGATTCTGAGACAGAAGAGGCATTGGTAAATTGAAAACTAATTTGTAAAAGATTTTTGTCAGAGGTATCAATTCCCATAGCAACAACAATACTCAAATTATCAATATTTAAAGTAGAATAGGATTTAGAAAAAGCAAGAAGAAGCATAAGAATTAAGATAATAACAAAAATTTTTTTAATGATTTTCTTCATAATTTGCATTCAACTCCTTTTTCTTTCTTTTTTTCAAATAAGCAAGTATTAAAATAGATAAGCCTAAAATTATTGAAATACCAATTACCATGTAGTGATAGAGGTAATTTTCAATAAATTTTGAAATAGCATAGTTTTTAGGAAATAAACTAATAGCAAATATGAGCAAGCCAAAGACAAGAATAATTGGCTTTTCATCTTGAATATTGGTAATTTTTTTAAATATAAAGATAGATAATTTAGAAACAATACTTAAATAACAAACCATCTGTAATATCCATATAAGAAGAAAAACAGATTCTAGTCTTTGAAAAAAGTTTCCAAATTCAATATGTCTAGCGGCTGAATATAGGGGCATTATCTGATTTGTATACATTAAGGAAATGAACATGAATAAGATAATAGAAACACATAGTAAAAAATAGATAGTGCCTAAAATGACAGAGGTTAAATAGACTTTTTTCATTTTTTGAGGTTCTTTTAAAAGTGGTGGAAGAAAATATAATAAAGTAATGCCACCAAATGCACCTAAATTACCTAAGCCTGTTACAAATGTATTAAACAAACCATCTCCAAATATCGGGAAAATATTATCTAAAGAAAAATTTTCTATATTAGCTACAAATAGAAAGATAATACTAATAATTACCAGAGGTATAATAAGTAAATTTACTTTAGCAATAGAAGAAAAGCGATGGTGAAGGGTAATACATATAACGATGATAAAAGTAATAATAATAAAAATTAAACTGGTCATAGGATAATACACAATTTTTAAACATTCACAAAAATTTCTAAGAAGAATGCTACTGCTAAACATAAAGTAAAAAATAAAAACAATTCCAATAAAAGTTTTTAAAGTCTTTCCACCTAAATATTCAGCAATATCCACAATATCATTTCCGAGGGAATTTGATAATCAACTTATATATTAAAAAGGTAATAAATAAAGCAATTATACCTACATAGATGATATTGATTAGGGTAGCTGTTTTTGTGGATTCTAACATACTTCTTGGAAGAGCAACTAATGTATAAGCAACAAATACACCTAAGACAATACTAATTGCTTCAGCAGCAGTTATTTTAGAGTTTTCCATATAATCTCCTTTCAGATTTAATCATTAACTATTTTTCCATTTCATAGAAATATGACCTTGTTTATTGGTTTTTTTAGAATTTAGAAAACCAGAACGATATTCTCTTTTCCAAACAGGTGGCAAGAAATAGGAAGAGCCTTTTACATGTTCAAGAGGAGAAATGCCAGTAGTATAAGGAACACCAAAAGATTTTGAATCACACATCATTATCATATATGTGAAAAGACCAAGTGCAATTCCTAAAAAGCCACAAAGATAACCAAGAAATATAAATAAAAAGCGATATACTCTTAAATGAAAACCAAAAGCATAATCAGGAATGGCAAAAGAAGCAGTACCTGTAATTGCAACAACAATAATTAAGATAGGACTTACAATACCTGCACTAACCGCTGCTTGTCCCATAACTAAAGCACCTACAATTCCAATGGTGGGACCAATGGGAGAGGGAACTCTTAGTCCAGCTTCACGAATTAATTCAAAGGATATTTCTAGAACCAATAATTCAAAAATAATAGGAAAAGGAACATTGGCACGTGAAGCTAAGATAGAAAATAATAATTCTGTAGGTAAGATTTCTTGATGAAAACTGGTAACAGCAATATATAGTCCAGGAAGTAGTAAAGTAATAAAAGCAGCAAGTAATCTTATAAATTTAGTAAAATTAGAAAATAGTGCTTTTTGATTTTTATCATCAGGTGAACTTAAAAAGTCAGATAAAATACCAGGTGTAATAATAGCATAGGGAGAACCATTTACTAATATGATGACTCTACCATCTAATAGGTAACTCGCCGCTTTATCAGGTCTCTCAGTAGAAATTAATTGAGGAGAATTGATATTGCTAGAATCTGTAATTAATTGTTCTAATTGTCCTGCAGAAAGTAAAGCATCTACATCTAGATTATGCATCCTAAATTTTACTTCTGCAATTAAATCTTCATTAGCTAGACCAGAAATGTAACAGACACCACATTTGGTTTTTGTAATATTTCCTACATTTACATTTTCAATAATTAAATTTTCATTATTAACAAATCTTCTGATCAAAGAAGTATTTGTTCTTATATTTTCAACAAAGGATTCATGAGGACCTTTAATAACAATTTCATTACTTGGTTTTTCAATACCCCTTTGTTTAAATCCTTTCACTTCTATATCAAAGGCTAAATCTAAAGTATCAATAAATAATGCACAATTTCCAGAATTAATTCCAGAAATAATCTCCTCAAAGGTTGAAACTTGTTTAATAGCATTTTGAGGGACTAAACAACTAGAAATGTAATTAGGTAAGTTGAATTTTTTTACTTTTCTAACGGTAATATTGTTGGCAACAGCTTCTGAGATAACTTTATTTTGAGATCCCTCAAATAAATTGTTTTTATTGCGCATCATGAGTGGTTCTAAAATAAATTCATTCATAATTTCTGTATTAATCATACCATCAATAAAAATTAGAAGTGCTTGATATTGTTTTCCTCTAGCATTTAATACAAAATTACGAAAAATGATATCTGAATTAATTAACAAATTAAACTTACTTTTTAAATAATCTGTATTAACAGTAAGACTAGGAAAGATTTTTGTTTTAGGATTTTCATCTTTTCCAATATCACTTTCAGGATAAGCTTTTGTATGAATATCTTCTACTAAATTGAAATGATATGTTTGTTTGTTATCTGGTGTATAAGTAAACATAGAAGAAAGTAAATCTTTAAAATTCATATAATAATCACCTATTTGTCGATTTTAATTTGTAATAATTGAGCAAAAAGTCATTTATTACTATTTTATATAGTATTCGTAAAATTTTTAAATTTATACTAGTTTTTAGACGATAAAAATGGTATAATAATAACATAGTGCAATGAAAGGAAAATGGATATGAAAGAAGAATTAAAAGATAAAATTACTTCTGTAATATTATTTTTAATCATTATAGGGATTTTTTCAGCATTAGTCGTTTTTTGTATTATTGCAGTTCAAGAATTTTTTGGTGAAAATCAAGAATTGGCATTTGCAGAGGCTTCTGAAAATATAAGTAATTCTGAAGGAGAAAAAACAGTAGAGGATGATATAGAAACACCAGAAATTGTTGAAAATCCAATTGATCAAATAGAAAAAACAACGAATATGACAACAAATGATTATTCTAATGTGCAAGTAGATAAGTATTTTTATAATCAATTAGATGAAAAATCAAGAATTATATATCGAGCATTTGAAAGTAATAAAGAGCAAATGAAGACAGGAACATATCAAATAGAATTGGGAACCAGTTTTTCAGATGTATTATCACAAAGTAATGGGCAAGAAAAATTAGGAGAGTATTATCAATCTGCAATAGAAGCATATACATATGATAATGCAGAAGTGTTTTATTTAAGTCCTAGAAAAATGTATTTAAATATAGAAACAACAACAAAAGGTGGAGATTCTACCTATAATGTATATATTAATTCGGGAAGTGAGGCCAATTATTTAACAGAAGAATTTAACTCTAAACAAGCAATTGACCAAGCTATATCACAGATTGAACAGGTAAAAAATCAAATATTACAAAATAAGACCGGAAATACTTATGAAGATGTTAAAATGATACATGATTATTTAGTAGATACCATCAATTATGATAGTAGTTTATCAAAACAAAATATTTATAATATTTATGGTGCATTAGTCAATAGGGAATGTGTATGTGAAGGATATGCAAGAGCATTTAAATATTTGTTAGATGAATTAGACATACCTTGTGTCATGATTATTGGAACAGCTACAAATTCACAAGGAGAAACAGAAAACCATGCATGGAATTATGTACAATTAAATGGAGCATGGTATGCAGTAGATACAACTTGGGATGATCCAGTAGTTGTCGGTGGAGGAACAGCGAGTGAAGAATCAAAATATAAATATTTCTTGGTAGGAAGAGAAGTTATGGATCAAGATCATAGTCCAAGTGGACAATTTACAGATGATGGAAAGATATTTAGTTATCCAAATTTAAGTAATACAAACTATTCAAACTAGGGAAGGAGTATGTTGTTTTAACAACAAGAAAATATGATATTAGATGAAATCTTTAAAAATAAAATAAAAGTATATGCATTTGTTGGACCATCAGGAACAGGAAAAAGTTATCGAGCACAAATGGTAGCGAGTGAAAGAAATATAAGCTATATTATTGATGATGGATTATTAATTAAAGAAAATGAAGTCATTGCAGGAGAATCTGCTAAAAAGGCACCAACGAAAGTGGGAACTGTTAAACATGCATTATTTTATGAAAAAGAAGAAAGAGATAAAATTATAAAAGCATTAAAGAAAGAAAAACCACAAAGTATCCTAATATTAGGAACTTCTGATGGAATGGTGCAAAAGATAGCTGCCAATCTAGGATTACCTGAAATTAGTGAATATATATATATTACAGATGTGGCAACCAAGCAAGAGATGGAAACAGCGAGAAGAATTAGGGTAACAGAAGGAAAACATGTTATACCAGTACCAACATTTCAAATTAAGAAGGATTTTTCAGGCTATTTATTAGACCCACTACAAATCTTTAAGTCAAAAGGAAAAGGACAAAAACCATATATATCAGAAAAGTCAATCATAAGACCAACTTTTAGCTATCTTGGAAAATTTACGATATCTGATTTGGTATTTAGACAAATATTAGAATATATTGCTGTACAAACACCAGCTATCTATAAAATATCTAGAACAAGAGTAGAAAATTATGGAGAAGGTGCCAAAATTTATGTAGAGGTTACCGTTATGTATGGATATAATGTGATTAATGGTATTAAGGATTTTAAAGATAGAGCAAAAAAAGAAATCGAAAAATTAACAGCTATGAATGTAGTGGAATTAGATGTGGTTGCCAAAAATATTTATGTACCAGAAAAACAAGATTAAACAGTCGGGTTATGAGCCCAACGGTAATACCTTATGAAAAGTTAAATATAGAAAAGAGGAAAGAATATGTCTTTTGTAGTAGCCATAGATGGACCTGCAGGAGCAGGAAAAGGAACAATAACCAAATTGGTGGGAGAAAAATTAGGATTAGTAAATATTGATACAGGAGCTACATTTCGATGTGTTGCTTTAAATATGATTCAAGAACATATTGATATACAAGAAGAAGATAAAATAGAGAAAATGTTAACGAAAATTAATATTGAGATGCATCCTGATGGAAAAATATTTTTAAATGGAGAGGATGTAACACATAGAATTAGAGAAAATGATGTGAATAATTTGGTGTCACCAGTATCTGTATTACCAGTCGTAAGAAGTAAATTATTAGAAGTACAAAGAAATATTGCTGAAGGAAAAAATGTTATCATGGAGGGAAGAGACATTGGAACAGTTGTATTTCCAGATGCAGATGTGAAAATTTATTTAGATGCAACAGCTGAAGAGAGAGCAAGAAGAAGAGTTTTGCAAAATCAAGAAAAGGGAATAGAATCTTCTTATGAGGAGGTTTTGGCAGGAATAAAAGATAGAGATAAAAGAGATTCTACTAGAGAAATCGCACCATTAAAAAAAGCAGAAGATGCAATATATGTAGATTCTACCAATTTAAGTGTTGAACAAGTAGTAGAAAAAATTATAAAAATTATAGAAGAAACAAGAAAAAAGGAAGGGCAAGGAAAATAGTCATGAAAAAAGTGTTAAAAGGAATTATAAAATGGATAGTAAGAGGAGCTTTATATATATGGTTTAAGATTTTTTATCAAACAGAAATTAAAGGATTAGAAAATGTTCCAAAAGAAGGAGCAGTTATATTTTGTGGAAATCATAGAAGTTATATAGACCCACCATTAATGGTAGCAACAGCGAAAAGAGATATGAAGTTTTTGGCAAAAGAGGAGTTGTATAAAAATAAATTTTTAGCATTTTTAGGTTGGGCATTTGAGGCCATACCAGTTAAAAGAGATGAAAAGGATGTATCTGCTATTAAAAAATCATTAAAGGATTTAAAAGAAGGAAAATGTATTGCTTTATTCCCAGAAGGAACTAGAAATGGATTAGAAAAGGGTGAAAAAGTAAAAGATGGTGTTGCATTCTTTGCCATAAGAAGTGGTGCAAAGGTTGTACCTTGTGGTATAAAAGGTGGGACAAAAGACCATCATAAAATTACCATTACATATGGAAAACCATTAGATTATAGCGAATATAAAGGAAGCAAAGATAAAGAAGTTTTAGATAAAGTAACAAAAGAAATTATGGATAATATTATTAAGTTGACAAAATAGGTTAATTGATATATAATTTTATAAGCTTATTTTTAGAGATGTAGGCGTTTTTCAAGAAAAACTTTGGAAAACGTCTTAAGTTATGATAAAGATAAATGAAAGGGAGTAATAAAATGAACAACAAAAACATTAGAAATATTGCGATTATTGCACACGTAGATCATGGAAAGACAACATTGGTAGATGCCATGTTAAAACAAAGCCATGTATTTAGAGAAAATGAACAAGTTGCAGAAAGAATCATGGATTCGAATGATTTAGAGAAAGAAAGAGGAATTACAATACTTTCTAAAAATACATCTGTTATGTATCATGATATCAAAATCAATATTGTGGATACACCTGGACATGCAGATTTTGGAGGAGAAGTAGAAAGAGTACTAAAAACAGTTGATGGAGTACTTTTATTAGTTGATGCTTTTGAAGGTGCAATGCCACAAACAAGAGAAGTATTAAAAAAATCATTAGCTTTAGGATTAAAACCAATCGTAGTGATTAATAAAATTGATAGACCAGGAGCAACTCCAGAAAAAGTTGTAGACCAAGTTATCGAATTATTTATTGAATTAGATGCAAGTGATGAGCAATTAGATTTTCCAGTTGTATATGCTTCTGCTAAAAATGGAATTGCCAAAATGAACTTAGAAGATGATGCAACAGATTTACATTGCCTATTTGAAACCATTGTCAATACCATCCAAGCACCAAACTGTGATGAAGAAGGACCAGCGCAAATGTTAGTATCTAACATTGATTATGATGATTATGTTGGAAGAATTGCAATAGGAAGAGTAGAAAGAGGTATTATTAAAGATGGAATGCCAGTTGCAATTTGTGGAAAAGAAGACAAAATTACACAAGGAAGAGTAGCAAAAGTATATACACATGTTGGATTAAATAAAGTAGAAGTAGAAGAAGGAAAAGCTGGAGACATTATTGAACTTGCAGGATTACCAGATATCAATATTGGAGATACGATTTGTGATTTTAATCATCCAGAAAAAATACCATTTGTCGATATTGATGAACCAACAGTATCTATGACATTTAGTGTTAATAATGGACCATTTGCAGGAAAAGAAGGACAATTTATTACTTCTCGTCATATTCGTGATAGATTGTTTAAAGAACTAGAAAGAAATGTATCATTAAGAGTAAAAGAAACAGATTCACCAGATTCTTTTGAGGTATCAGGAAGAGGAGAATTACATTTATCTGTATTAATTGAAACAATGAGAAGAGAAGGGTTTGAATTATTAGTATCTCGTCCAAAGGTTATCTATAAAGAAATTGATGGTGTAAAATGTGAGCCAATTGAAGATTTAGTTGTTAATGTTCCTGATGACTGTGTAGGAAATGTTATCGAAAAATTAGGAAGAAGAAAAGCAGAAATGGTAAACATGGAACCAGCTGAAGACGGACATACAAAAATTGAATTCAAGATTCCAGCAAGAGGATTAATTGGATATAGAACAGAATTCTTAACAGATACCAAAGGAGAAGGAACCATGAATCATATATTTGATTCATATGAGCCATATAAAGGAGATATCCAAGCTCGTGTTAGAGGAACCATTGTAGCATTTGAAGCGGGAAAATCTGTAACATATGGATTATACAATGCACAAGATAAAGGTGATTTGTTCATTGGACCTGGTGTAGAAGTATATGAGGGAATGATTGTAGGATTAAACTCAAGAGGAGAAGATTTAGCAATTAATGTATGTAAGGAAAAACATTTAACAAATACAAGAGCCTCTGGTTCAGATGATGCATTACGTTTGGTACCACCAATTCAAATGTCATTAGAAAAAGCTATTGAATTTATTCAAGATGATGAATTGGTAGAGGTAACACCAAAATCAATCAGATTAAGAAAGAAAATATTAGATACTAAGGAAAGAGAAAGAGCAAATAGGAATAAATAATAGAGGAGTAAAAAATGCCTAAATATAGAAAAGTAAGACCAGGATTGGGGATTAATTTTGCATATCAAGAAGTGTTGCAGAAAGCTGAAAGAACACCTAAAATATACGACAAAGATTCACAAAACAGAAGGTATGTAGTAGACAAGGTTCTTGAGTTTATGAAATGCGGTAAAAGCCTTGATGAAGCAGTGGATTTGATTATGCAAGATAATATCATGAAGGAATTTGATTATTGGACTAAAAATAATTTAGATGTAAAGCAATGTATCGTAAATCTTGTTAGAACATATCCTAAAAATCGACAAACAAAAGGAAAAGAAAGATAGGAGAACAGGAAATGGATTTACAAAAACAAATAGAAAATTTTGTACCATTTAATGAGCAAGAACAAGTAGACAAAGAAATGATACTAGAATATATGAATACATTTGCAGATGTACTCACTAGAGAAAATAAAATGTGTCATTTTACAGCTTCTAGCTGGATTGTGAATAAAGAAAGAACAAAGGTGTTAATGATTTATCACAATATTTATCAATCTTGGGCATGGACAGGAGGACATGCTGATGGAGATGATAATTTATTACATGTGGCTTTGAAAGAAGCTGAGGAAGAATCAGGTTTAAAACACTTAAAAGTATTAAGTGATGGGATATATAGCTTAGAGATTTTAACAGTAGATAGTCATATAAAAAGAGGAAAATTTGTACCTTCTCATTTACATTTAGATTATTGCTATTTATTTGAAACCGATGAGAATGAACCATTAAAAACAAAGGAAGATGAGAATAGTGGTGTAAAATGGATAGATATTGATAAAGCAACAGAGGTGACCAATGAATCCAAAATGGTACCGATTTATCAAAAATTAAATGATAAATTATTTAAGTTATACCCTAAAAATAAACAATAAAAAGGAAGAACTGTCATCTTGACAGTTCTTAAAAAATAAATAGAAAATCTTATAAAAATAAAAAAATGGATGATGAGAGGATATGGAGGAAATAGAATTGAATACAATAGAATTAGAAAAAATAAAGCAAAAAGCATTAGAAGAACATATACCGATAATCATGGATGAAACATTAGAGGTCATTGAAAAATATTTGAGTAAAAACAAACCTAATAGAATATTAGAAATTGGAACAGCAGTTGGGTATTCCGCAATATGCTTTACACAATTTTTAGCAGAAAATGGTGTCATAGATACGATTGAAAGAGAAGAAGAAAGAGTAAAAGAAGCAAAGATAAATATTAAATTAGCAGAGGTAGAAGATAAAATACGTATTTATGAAGGTGATGCAGTAGAAATCTTACCAACTTTAAATAATCAATATGATGTGGTATTTATAGATGCTGCTAAAGGTAAATATCCATTTTTCTTAAAAGAGGCTTTAAGAATGATAAATAAGAATGGAATTATTTTTGCAGATAATATTTTATATAAAGGTTATGTGATGAGTGATTATAATAAACATAAACAAAGAACAGCTGTTAGAAACTTAAGAGAATATATAAAAGAGGTTAGTGAAAATCCAAATCTTGAAACAGAAATCTTAGAAGTAGGAGATGGGTTAGCCGTTAGTAGAATTAAATAAAAATATAAAAGAGGATGCATTTTGAAGTGTATCCTCTTTTAAAAAATTAAATATAATCAAAGTCAATATTATAGTTACCTTTACTTCTAGCATCATTACGAATTTTTCTGGAATGCATAAAATGTTCATAACTAGAAAAATCTAAAGGTGGTAGAGAATCTTGAGGAGATGGTGTGTATGCTTTAGGATTTTGAAAAGTATGTTCAAAAGTTTGAGGAATCTTTGGAGTAAAAGGCTCTACCTTATTATTTGCAACTTTAGCAGTCATAATATATTTTCCTAATAAATCAGGTAATGCTACATTAGGATTATATAAAAGCTTTTCTAATATTTCAGTGGAAGAGTCAAACGCTTCTGGATCTTTTTCTAGTATATGACATAATATAGGATTTTTTAACCATTTTTTCATTTTATCCTTTTTATAAGTATCATGACTAGTTATTAAAGGGGAATCAGTAGAATTAGAAGCTGGTTTATTTTCACAGTCTTTTTCCATTTCTAGATCTCGTATTTGTGTTTCTAAACAATATCCAATGGATTCGTAAAAATATGAATCATGTAATGATTGGTATTTTGAATCTTTTTTAGGAGATTGTACATAATCTTTGGAGCGTGTCCAAATCCTTGTTACACCGATTTCGTCATAATATTGGTACATGGCATCTCGAATATCATAAAGCGCTTTTTCTGTATATAGTTTATCAAATTTTTTTAATTTGATTGGAATTCCATTACATAATAGTTTACTTAAATTGATAACATTTGAATCACTTTCACAGTATTGACTGTTATTAGATTCTCTAGAGCGATGTATAGTCGCCATAATGTCTCCAGTAGCTGAATCTGTAAAAGTAGATACAATATTAAATTGTTCTTCATCATTAATCACAAGCAAATCTTGGAATAAAGTGATTTTTCCATCAGAAGTTTTAGAAGCATTTTCAAAAGTTCTTTTGCTAGCGGTTAGGTCAGTTTCATATAATAAATGATGGTCAGAAATCTTTTTTGGGCTATCATCAATGATAGCATATCGGTTACCATCGTGTTCATTTAATATAATTTTATCAGATGGAATTTGAATAGAGGAAGAAATAGGAATAATAGTTCCCTTCTCATCTAAAATTTCGAATTGTCCATCAGCATTACTTCTAATAGATTGAATATTAAAATCAACATCATTGACAATAATACGATTGGCAAATGTATCTTCAGTTCTACCTAATCGAATGACAAGATTTTCTTTTTCGTCAGGGCTTAATTGTTCAAATAAATCTCTAAAACCCTTAAGAGTTCCTTTTTCTTGTGAAGTATTTTCAATCATGTTTTTTATTTTAAGATATCTTTCTATTTTTGGAGGAGTATCTTTTAATAAAAATTTGAAATATTTTTCAATATTCTTACTTCTTTTTTCTTGTAATATTTTTAGTTCGCTTTGATCAGCAGGATACTGATCAGGAAAAAGTTTTTCAATACTTTCTGCCAAGGTTCTAAAGGATTTAATTAAGAAACTTCTTTTAGATTTTATTCTACCTTTAAAAGAAAAGTTTATATTAGGTAATTTATTACAAAGCTCTTGGTGAAGATTAACCATTAGTTCTTCTAAAAATGGAGAATACTCATCAAAATATCTCGTATGTCTTCGAAAAAAGATATAGGGATTGATATCTGGATGGATATAATTACACCATGTTATAAAATCTTTTTCAATTTTTGGAATTTCCATAATACAAGCTCCTTTATATTATTTATTCTTTTATTTCACATTGATTTTTTAGTGTATCTTTTTACTTGAATAATTCTTTGAGTTAGATACTCTAAGTGCCTTTTCAAAAATAAGTGTATCAAAAAAAATAAAGAATAGCAATAAGAATAAAAGAAATTACGCAGAAAAAGTAAAAAAATATTTTGAGATAATAAATGATTTATAAAAAGGAAATAATCTTTAAATGACAAGTGTTTCTCATTATAATTTCTTTCCTAGAGTATCTAACTCAAAGAAATAAAAACAGATAGCTAGTAAGTGTATTTTTTGATGATTTTTCTATTCTTTTCAAAGAATCCTTTTTAATTTTTTATTAATATTTGTGAAACATTCTATACTTGAAGAATAAGATGCATTTTATAATTGACATAAACAAGTGAGAATTGTATAATTGACATAAACAAGTGAGAATTGTATAATATTAATGCAAAAAATAAGAACGTAAATAAGATAAAGAAAAAAGTAAGGAAGGATATATATGAAAAAAGTAGAATTGTTAGCACCAGCAGGTTCTTATGAAAAAGCAAAAATTGCCTTTTTGTATGGAGCGGATGCGGTATATTGTGGAACATCATCATTATCATTAAGGACAAGAGCAGATATGAAAGATGATGATTTAGAAAAAACAATTAAATATGCACATAGTATTGGAAAAAAAGTGTATGTTACCTTAAATATTTTTGCATGGGATGAAAAATATGAAGAAATCATAGAAATGGCAAAGAAATTAGAGGTATTAAATCCAGATGGAATTATTGCTGCAGATGGAGGTGTTATTGAGGTATTAAAACAATATGCACCAAGTGTAGCAATTAATGTAAGTACACAAGCCAATATTGTAAGTTTACATGCTGCAAACTTTTGGTACCATAATGGAGCTAAAAGAATGATTATGGCAAGAGAAATGAATAAAGAGCAATTGAAATACATCATGGAAAACAAACCAGAAGGGATGGAGATTGAAATATTTATCCATGGTGCAATTTGTTTTGCATTTTCAGGAAGATGTTTTTTAAGTGATTTTATGTCATGTAGAAGTGCAAATTTGGGAGATTGTGCACAAAGTTGTAGATGGTCATATAATTTATATGCAGAAGAAAAAAATAATCCAGGAGAATTCATGCCGATTGAAACCAGTGAATATGGAACAAGTATTTTTTCTTCAAAAGATTTATGCTTAATTAAAGAACTACCAGAAATCATTGATATGGGTGTAGACAGCTTAAAAATAGAAGGAAGATTAAAAACAGAATATTATTTAGCAAGTGTCATAGGTGCTTATAGAAATGCTATTGATGATTATGAAAAAGACCCGGAACATTATGATTATACGAAATATTTAAAAGAATTGGAAAAAGTGAAAACGAGAGGCTTAACTACTTTTTATTTTAATGATAGAAACAATAAAGATATACAAGAATATGGTGGAAGACAATATAACGAAAAATATGAATTTGGTGGAAAAGTAGTAGAATATGATGAAGAAAAATCTGTTATTGAGATAAAAAATAAACTTCAAGTGGGAGATAAAATGGAAATTCTAATTCCATATCAATTAGAACCTGTACAATTTACAATTGATAACTTATGGGATTATGATACCAAAGAAGAAATACAAGCTGTTAGTCCAGGTGTAAAAGGGCAAAAGGTATTCATGAAATTACCAATCAAATGTGAAAAGGATTGGATTATTAGAAGAGAAAAATAAAACAGGAGTTTTTTTGTATAATAATAGAGCGATACTACTAGTATCGCTCTAAAGCTGTCATCTAAAGAATTAAAACAGGTGAAACTCCTCCGAGAGTTAATAGTTACTAAGATGACAGCAAATGCATCAAGCCAGTGGACTACTATAGAATTGGGTAAAATCCTTTTCATCCAATGGGTGATGATGTTACAAACAGATATTACTGCTTGAGAACGATAAATATTATATTACTAAGATATAAAAATGTCAAGAAAATCAATTAATATATTTGTTTGAGATATCATTTAGTTATATAAAACGTTATCAGATTTTTGTAGTATCCAAAAAAGAAACTTTTGAATATAATACACAAAAGTAAGAAATACTATTTTCAAAAAAGTAAACGAAATAGGGGGATAGAAATGGAAAAGCATATATTAATAGGAAATACACCAATGATAAACATTATATATAGATATAAAGGAAAAGAAAATAATGTATATGCAAAATTGGAAATGTATAATATAACAGGGAGTATAAAAGATAGAGTAGCATACTATATCATAAAAAATGCAAAAGAAAAAGGAAACTTAAAAGAGAATATGCCAATTATAGAAGCAACAAGTGGAAATACAGGTATTTCCTTAGCCGCATTAGGTGCTTATTATAATCATCCTGTATATATATTTATGCCAGATTGGGCAAGTAAAGAAAGAATGGAGCTAATGAAATTATATGGAGCCAACATCAAATTAATATCAAAAGAAGAAGGAGGCTTTATAAAATGTATAGAAGAAGCTAAGAAGTTGGCTGAAGCGTTAAACGGATTTTTAGCAAATCAATTTGAGAATGAAGATAATATATTAGCACACTATGAAACGACAGGAAAAGAGATATTAGAGCAATTAAATGGAAAAAAAATCAGTGGATTTGTTTCTGGAGTGGGAACAGGAGGAACCTTAATAGGGATAGGAAAGAGATTGAAAGAACAAGATGATAAGATGAAAGTATATGCATTAGAACCAGAACAAATGCCAATATTGTCAAATGGTAAAATAGTAGGACAACATAAGATAGAAGGGATTGGAGATGATTTTGTACCAGACATATTTGAACGAAATAAAGATATAATTGAAAAGGATATAATATTGATAAATGACGAGGATGCTATCAATATGGCAAGGAAATTAGCAAAAGAATTGGGATTAGGTGTCGGAATTTCATCAGGAGCGAATTTCATAGGAGCAGTATTGACACAAGATAAATTGGAAGGAAATATGGTTACCGTTTTTGCAGATGATAATAAAAAATATTTATCTACAGATTTAGGAAAAAAGATGATAGAAAATACAAACTTTATGAGTAATCAAATAGAGTTGTTGAATTATGAAATTGTCTAAAACATGTTTAACTAAAAGTATAAGAAGAGATAAGATATTAATAAAGAAATAAGAGATATTTTTATAAAATAAATAGAATAATTTTAGAATAAAATCACGATGTTATGAATTGAATAGAAATAGCATCGTGATTTTTTTTTATATATAATTTTATGGAAACAAAGATACAAAATATGAAAAAAAACGACACAAAAAAACGCTAAAACCTTACGGAAATAGAAAAAAGTTCCAAAAAAGGTATACTTTTGAAAAATATTGTGATATAATGTGGGCGTAAATTTCTAAAAAATATTATTTAGGGGGAGTATTTATGAAGAGTTTCAGAGCAAAACTTACGGGTGCTATTGTTTTATTCATGATGATTATGTTAGTGCCTATGATAGTTTTAGCAGATACAAATGAAAATATTCAAATAATCAGTAATACTGATGAGCAAGGTAATAAAGAATATATAGTATATATTCAAGAATTAATGCAAACAAATTTTGCTTCTGCTGTATCTAACAGTGAAAGTACACCAGAACAAGATTTGACTTTTGTGACAGCAAGAGATGGAGAAGGAAATTATGTGGCAGATTTAAAAAATGTTGTTACAGAAGGACCAACATATCTTTATGTAAAATATAACCAAGATGGTCAAGAAAAAACAGATATACTTGAACTTGATTTATCAAAAGCCCTAGATAAGACTGACATGGAGTATGTTGAAAATACAACTAAAAGAATTGATACAGAAACCGTTAGTGACTTAGTAGAAATTAACGAAGAAATTAATGGTGTTCAAACAACACTTACAGTTGGAGGATTAAGAATTACAGATACAGACAATGCAACATATCAATACCAACTAATGAAAGTAAATGAAGGTACACCATATAGTAGATTAGTCGAATTAGCAGATGAATTAAATTCTGAAAATTATGATCAAAAAGATATGTATTCAAAGATTCAATTAACCTCTGAATTCTATACCTTATATAATCAATTAATAGAAAGAGCTACATGGGAAGCTGTTGTTAATAATGAAATCAGACAACCTAGTGATGCTATTGACGGTGATCAATATGTTGTTTTAATAAGAAAAACAGCAGAAGATGGAACTGTTACAACAGACGCAAAATTAATGGTATCACAAATAACACCTTATGAAGAAAGAGAAGATGTAGAAGAAACAAGAACAGTACAAGAAACAGCAAAATTACCTATTACAGGAGATAGTATTATATTATTTGTAGCTTTAGCAATGGTAGTAATCGCTTTGATTATTGTTTTTGTAAGAATGAAAAAGCTAGACAAAAAAGAGGATAAATAATGAAACTAAAAATTTATAGAGTTATATTTATCATATTGTTATTAGGTGCCATTGTTTTAATTACATTAATTGGAGTAAAACAATGGAAGAGCATGGAAAATGAAAAAGAAAATCAAGAAGTACTTGAAACTTTTTCAAATATAGAAATACAAGATAGTGGAACAGTACAATTAAAAGGATATGATGTCATAGGGGTTGTGACGATTCCTAAAATTGATATTCAATATCCAATACTAGCAATAGAAACTTCAAACCCAGAAGAAACAAAAGAACCAATGAGATATGGCATTGTAAAATACTGGGGAGGAAATGTAAATGATTATGGGAATTTATCAATTGCAGGACATAATAACTACAATGGAACGATGTTTGGAAAAACAAAAAATCTAGAAATCGGAGATGTTGTAGAACTAACAGATTTAACGCAAACTACAATGCAATATGAGATTTACGATATATTTGTTACAGATCCAAATGATGTTAGTATTTTAGCCACAAATGATGAAACAATAAGAGAAGTAACGCTAATCACATGCACAAACGGAAACAGAGAACGATTAATACTAAAAGCAAAACAAATTATATAAAAGGGAGGAATTAAGATGGCAGGAAAGTTAAAAGTGCCAGACAAGAAAACATTAGTAGCAATTATTATTATAGCCGTATTAGTAATTGCAGCTATTGTAGGTACTGTAGCCTTCTTAAAGAATAGAGGTACTGCAGAAGCTACAGATTTAGCAAGCTACAATGAACAAACAACAGGAACCACACAAGAAGAACAAACAACAACTGATACACAAGAACAATCAGGAGAACCAGCAACACAAAGTGCTGAGGAACAAGCAACAGAAGGAACAGAAGCAGCAACAACTGAGTCAACTGAAACAGCAAATGCTGATACAACAACAGCTGGTGCTAACCAAGGTATTGCTGGAACAGGAACAACAGGTGGTGCTACTGGAACAACAGGAGGAACAACTACGACAACTGACAACATTCAAGAAACAACCATTTCAAGAGAAGAAACAGTTGTATATCCAGACCAATTAGTAGCAGAGGGTGAAGATAAAATTTGGACACCAAGAGAATTACAAGCTTCATTTGCTAGTGCATATACAAATATAGAAGGCGTACAAACACCTGATATTACAGTAAATAAAACAGCTACAACAAAATCAGGAAATAATTTAGTTCAAGCTGGAGAAGAGATTAGATATACTATTGAAGTAACCAATAATACTAATGAGAAAATAGAAAGAATTTATGTGACAGATACAATACCAACCAATACAACATATGTATCTAGTACACCAAATGCAGAAGAATTCAAAAATGAAACGGCTGTAACATCTTTAAGATGGATGGTAGATATTGAAGCAAATTCAACAACATCAGTAAACTTTACAGTAACAGTTGATGAAAATGCAACAGGAAAAATTAGAAATGTTGCCATTGCTAATGGAGAAGAAAGCAATCCAACAGAAACAGCAATTATTACAACAAGTAAAACAGCGAAAATAACCAGAGCTGGAGAAAATGTTCAAGCACCAGCAAAATTGGATGATGAAATTACATATACAATAACAATTACAAATACTGGTGATGTAGCAGGAAGTACAGTTGTAAAAGATACAAACATAGAAGACATGTTAAATAATGGAGCAGTAGAATTTGTTAGTGGTGTAAAAGTTTATGAAGATGATGAAACAAGAAATGTGGAGCTTAAAGATTTAGTAAGCGGAATAAATGTAAATGTAAATAAGGAAGCAAAAATAGAATTCACAGTAAAAGTAAAAAGAACAGATATTACTTTAGAAAATGTAGCAACAATAGGTGAAGAACCAACAAATCCAGTAGAAGTTGAGTCAACAGATTTTTCTATAAGAAAAGAAGCAACATTAATAGAAAATACTGAGAATAAGGACGGAAAAGCACAAGCTGGAGATGAAATTGAATATGTAGTTTATGTGAAAAATGAAGGAACAGCTAAAATTGAAGGATTGACAGTAAGAGATGAAAAATTAAACATAACATTAACAGGAATTAACTTAGAATCATTAGAAGAGAAAGAAGTTATTAGAACAAGATATCTAGTAACAGATAAAGATGTAGAAAATATTGAGAAAAACCCACAAATCATAAATACGGCTATAGCTAGTTATGATGGAGAAGAAAAGGATTCTACAACAAATACACCTGTTGAAGAGGTTAAAGGATTGTCAGTAGAAAAAACAGCAACCAAAGTAAATAATGAAGCTATAACAGCTGATACAAAAGTAAATACTGGAGATAAAATTACATACACAATAACTGTAACGAATACAGGAAATAGAACAATAGAAAATGTCAGAGTAGAAGAAAGCTTAGAAGTAACTGGAGATTTAAATATAGGAACATTAACACCAGGAGCAAGTAAGACAATTACAGTAGAATATACTGTAAAATTAGATGATATAAAAGATAAGACAGAATTAGTAAATGTTGTAACAGCAACAAATGATGATGTAACATCAGACCCAGATGATGAGAAAACACCAGTAGAGGAAGAAAAAGGTTTATCAGTAGAAAAGACAGCAACAATGGTAAATGGAGAAGCTGTAACAGCTGATACAAAAGTAAATACTGGAGATAAAATTACATACACAATAACAGTAACAAATACAGGAAATAAAACATTAGAAAATGTCAGAGTAGAAGAAGGTTTAGAAGTAGCTGGAGATTTAAATATAGGAACATTAGCAGCAGGAGAAAGTAAGACAATTACAGTAGAATATACAGTAAAACTAGATGACATAAAAGATAAGGCAGAATTAGTAAATGTTGTAACAGCAACAAACGATGATGTAACATCAGACCCAGATGATGAGAAAACACCAGTAGAGGAAGAAAAAGGCTTATCAGTAGAAAAGACAGCAACCATGGTAAATGGAGAAGCTGTAACAGCTGACACAAAAGTAAATACTGGAGATAAAATTACATACACAATAACAGTAACAAATACAGGAAACAAAACATTAGAAAATGTCAGAGTAGAAGAAAGCTTAGAAGTAGCTGGAGATTTAAATATAGGAACATTAGCAGCAGGAGAAAGTAAGACAATCACAGTAGAATATACAGTAAAACTAGATGACATAAAAGATAAGGCAGAATTAGTAAATGTTGTAACAGCAACAAACGATGATGTAACATCAAACCCAGACGATGAGAAAACACCAGTAGAAGAAGAAAAAGGATTATCAGTAAAGAAAACAGCAACTATGGTAAATGGAGCACCTATAACAGCTCAAACAGAAGTTGTTGTTGGAGACGAAATTACATATACAATAACAGTAACGAATACAGGAAATAAAACATTAGAAAATGTCAGAGTAGAAGAAAGCTTAGAAGTAACTGGAGATTTAAATATAGGAACATTAGCACCAGGAGCAACAACAACAATAACTGTAAAATATGAAGTAACGACAGATGATGTAAAAGATAAGACAGAATTGGTAAATGTTGTAACAGCAACAAATGACGATGTAACATCAGATCCAGATGATGAAAAAACACCAATAAAAGATAATCCAGATGTTACGATTGATAAATCAGCAACACATATAAAAGCAGTAGGAACAGATGAGTTCGTAAAGGTTGTAAAAGATGGAGATAATCATGTAAAGACATTTATAGCAAATGTTGGAGATGTGATTAAATATGAAATAACAGCAACAAATACAGGAAATATTACATTAAATAATGTACAAATTAAAGATAATAATTTTGATGTAAAAGTTGTAAAAATTATAAAATATAATGCAGACAATGAAATGATTGGTGAAGTAACACCAGAAGGAGAGGCAACAATACAAGCAGGAAATGATTTATTACAACTATTATCACAAGACATTACAAAAACATTAGAACCACAAGAAAGCTTCAAAATTATTGTTGAGTATGAAGTTAAAAATGTAAACAATGTAGAGAATATTGAAAATACAGCTAAAGTAGAAGCAACACCAAAGGATGAAGAACAACCAATTAATGAAGAAGATAATGAACAGGTTCCAGTACAACCAAGAAAAGTAGCAACAATTGATAAAACATCAGTAAAAGTAAATGGTACAGAAATACAAAATGCAGAAGATGTTAAGTTAAAGAAAAATGATAAAATTACTTATGAAATCACTGTTGCAAATGCTGGAAACAGAGACTTAACAGGAGTAACAGTAACAGATGATCATGATGTAAGATTTGTTAAAGTTGAAAAAGTTAATGCAGATGGAACTAGAACGCCAACAAACCTAAAAGGCAATAAGGATAATCTATTAGGTAAAGACACATTAGCAGTAGGAGAAACATATGTAATTACAGTTACATATACAGTTCCTGATGATGTAATACTAGAAGGTGAAAACGGAGATAAAGTAATTAATACAGCATATATTGACACAAATGAAACAGAAAAACGAGATGACAATGATATATTAGAAAAATATAAAGCAGCTAATATTGTTCAAAGTAAAACAAGCAAGGATATTGGAAATACTGAAGGAGATCATATTATAACTACAGGAGACAGAATCGAATATACTATTACAGTTGAAAATACTGGAAATATAAGTGGAGAAACAGTAGTAAAAGATTCACAATTAAAAGCAAATATTGATGCTGAAAAAGTAGTTATGGTAGATGAAAACGGAAATGCTTTAAGTAAAAATGATAGCTATGATGCAAAATGTATCAATGTTTCATCAACTCTTGGAAGTTCATCAAAAATAAGCGTAGGGGACTTAGCTGGAGGATATCCTCTATCAGAAGTTAAATCAGGAGAAGTTGTAACAATAACCTTTACAGTTGAAGTTGGTAAACTATTACCAGGAGATACAGTTGAAAATGCACTAGATGGAGAAGACAATACTTATACAGAAAATGATGTAGAAGCATCAATTACAGTAAACAAAAAATTAGTAAAACCACAAAATACAGTAATTGTCATTGACCTATCATTAAGTATGGCAGAAGCAGTAGATTATGATGGTAATTCTGACCCAATGGCTTCTTCTTATGGAACAACTAGATGGTATGCGTTAAAACAAGCACTAGATACATTCTTAAACACATATATGGGTGGCAAAGATAACCAAAATACAGTAACAATTATCGGATATAATGAAACTGCACAAATATTAGTAGATAATACTACAAGTATAAGTGCTGCAAAAAATTCTTATGCAAATGTTTTAACGAGTACACAGTTCAATAGTGTTCCATGGAATGAAAGAGATGATGTTGATAACTTAAAAGTTTATAATACAGGAACTAAATTAGCATCAGGAACCAATATTGAGGATGGATTAATACATGCACAAAATATACTTAAAGGAAAAGAAAAAGGTGCACAAGTAATATTAATGACAGATGGTGAAGCAAATAGATCTATAGAACATGGTCAAGTAATTAATGATAGTAATGGAATTAATGAAGCAGCAAAAAGAGCTGATGAATTAAAAGATGATAAAGCAATATTATATACAGTTTCATTATCAATAGGAAGAGATAATCAAACATATATACAAAAATTGCAAAATATGGCAAGTAAAGATGAAAACGGAGCACCACTTTCTACTTCAGCAAATAATATTGGTGATTTAACAGAATATTTTGAAGAAATATCAGAAATATTGTCAGAATTCAATGAAACGATAACAACACAAAATGGTTATTTAGTACTAAAAGATACAGGATTTGATGTGGATTCAAGATATGTACAAAATGTTATTATAACAATTCCTAATGAAGATACAAATACTAGATTTGAATTATCATGGAATGAATTTACAAATTATTATGATGCCGTAGGAAAGACGATTAATATTAGAGAATTTGCGAGAGCTCAAGGAATTAAAGGAATTACTGGAGATATTACAATAGAAATTAATGTAGACCCAACAATTGGATAGTTTAAGTAGACAAAAAGTAAAGATTCAACCTCCAAGAAGGTTGAATCTTTATTAATGTAAGTAATCTTCCGGCTATGCCGGTAGTGGCATAAGCTTTAGCTTTGTAGCAAAGCAACTCCTTTCATGCTA
>CALXKD010000008.1 GCA_944388795.1 uncultured Clostridia bacterium | reverse complement strand
TATAGCATGAAAGGAGTTGCTTTGCTACAAAGCTAAAGCTTATGCTACTACCGGCATAGCCGGAAGATTATTTACATATAAACTATTTGTAATATGATTACAAATAGTTTCTTGCTAAATTGTATTCTAAAGACTTTTAAAATATGCATCTAATTTATTTTCAAGTTCCTCTTTGGTTTCTATCTTATTAATTGATGCTCTAAATTCACTTGAATTTTTTAAATTTTTTGTATACCAAGCAATATGTTTTCTTAATTCTTTTACTGCAATCTCTCCTTTTTCTTCAACAGCCAAATGAATATGTTTTTTTATAACTTCTAATTTTTCTTCATTGGAAGGTTGCTCTATTTTTTCTCCTGTATTTAAATATGTTATGATTTCTCTAAATATCCATGGATTTCCAAAGCTACCTCTTCCAATCATAATTCCATCAACACCTGTATATTCAAACATTCTTTTTGCCGTTTCTCCATCTACAATGTCTCCATTTCCAATGACAGGAATTTTCACATTTTCTTTTACCTTTTTTATTATTTCCAAATCTGCTTTTCCTGTATAAAATTCACTTCTAGTCCTTCCATGTACAGTAATTGCAGCTATCCCATTTTTTTCTGCTATTTTAGCTATCTCTACAGCAACTATATTTTCCTTATCCCATCCTTTTCTTATCTTTAATGTAACTGGAACATCTGCATTTTGTACTACACTTTTTATAATGCTTTCTGCTTTCTCTAAGTCTAACAATAATTTACTACCATCACCATTTTTAACAACTTTAGGTGCTGGACATCCCATATTAATATCCACAATGTCTGCCATATTACTTACATATTTTGCTGCAAAAGCCATTGATTCTTCATCACTACCAAATATTTGCATACTTATTGGTCTTTTTTCTCCATCTGTATTTAACAATCTCTTTGTCTTTACATCATTGTGAAGCATGGCTCTCGCACTTGCCATTTCTGTGCATACCATTCCAACACCATATTCTTTACAAATCATTCTAAATGGTCTATTCGTCACACCAGCCATTGGTGCTAATATTAAATTATTCTCTAATTCTACATTTCCTATTTTTAGTTTTTTTAAATAACTCATTGTTTCTCCTTATTAATAATAAAAAGGAAAATTACTTTTCCTTTTTTATTGTACAAATATTGTTTTTTGTCTTTTTCCACTAATATTTAACAAAAGTCCAATACATATAAAGTTTGTAATTAAAGAACTTCCCCCATAACTAATAAATGGTAATGGAACACCTGTTATTGGCAATAACCCCATAACCATTCCTATATTTTCCAGTACATGGAATAAAAATATTCCTGTAATTCCAATGGCAATTAAAGAACCTGCTTTATCCTTTGCCGTTTTTGCAATATAGATACATTTTGTTATCAAATACACATATAGCAAGATAATTCCACCTGCTACAATAAAGCCCATTTCTTCTCCGATTACAGAATATATAAAGTCTGTTGTTTTCGGATATAAAAAGCCTAATTGTGTTTGGTTTCCTTTTAACAATCCCATTCCAGTCAATCCACCAGCTCCTATAGCTAATTTTGACTGTATAATGTTATATCCTGCTCCTCTTGGATCTGATTCTGGATTTAAAAATACATCTATTCTTGTTTTAGCATGTTCTGGCAACACAAAATTATATAATAATGGTACAGCAATCACAATTAATAGGATTGTTCCTATAATATATTTTTTATCCAAACCAGCTGAAAATAACATGAGTGCCATTGCTACGATATATGCTAATGCTGTTCCATAGTCTGGTTGCATAATAATTAACAAAATTGGTAAACCTACAACTGCTAATGCAATTGGTAGTCTTGTTATTCTATTAATTTCATCTTGTCCTTTACGCTGAATTTTTATAATAGTATATGTTAAAAATAATATAACAAATACTTTATCAAATTCTCCTGGTTGAAATGAAAAACCGAATATATTATACCAACTTGTTGCTCCATTGATAGGAGATGTAAATAATACACCTATTAATAATACAATAAATATGCCATATAATACTGGTGATGCTTTTAATAGCAAGTTATAATCTATAAACATAACAATTACCATAGCTATTAAACTAATCACAAACCATATAATTTGTTTTGTAAATTCTTCATATTCAGTTTCTTGTGTGGCAGAAAATAATGCAACTATTCCTATTATACATAGAATAATTGCAGTCACTAAAATTCCCCACTCCATATTTTTTAATTCTCTTTTTCTCATTAAATCACTCTTTTTCTTTTATTTTTTTTGATTTAATTCTTCTTTCGTTTCTTTTTCTTCTGCAACTTCTTCTTTGTTTTCTAAATCTATATTTTCTTCTTTATTCTCTTCTTTTTGTATTGTTGTGTTATCTTTCTTTTCTTCTTTATCTATATTTTTTTCACTCTTAGTTTCTTTTTTTTCTTCCTTAACTTCCTCTTTAGTCTCTGATTGTTTTTCTTCTGTGCTTTTTTTATTTTCATTTTCCGTCTTTTTTTCTTCTTGTTTATTTTTCTCTTCTGGTTTATCTATTTTTCTTGCTTCATTTTTTATATTTAAAATTGGAATATTCGCATATAAAGCTGGAGCTCCATTTGTACCATCTTCATTTTCTTTATTGGTTAATCTGACATCTATTGCCCCTTCATCTATATCTATATACTTTTTTATTACCTCTATAATTTCTTGTTTCATTAATTCTAAAAAGTCTGCTGAAACATTAGCTCTGTCTTGCATAAGAACTAAATGTAATCTTTCTTTAGCAGCTTCTTTTGAATTTGGTGCTACTTTTTCTTCTTTTTTTCTCAATTTATTAAAGAATTTCATTATGCTTTCAAACATTCTTAAATTTCCCTCCAACTTTTTGTTTTATTATGATTTTTTAAATAATCTTTTTAATTTTGCGAAAAAACCCTTTTCTCTACCTGGTATAGTTACTTCTATTTTCTCTCCTAATACTCTTTTGGCAATTTCTATATATGCTTTTCCTGATGGTGCTCTTCTATTTTGAATAACTGGCTCTCCTTTATTGGTTTGGGTAATGATATATTCATCATCTGGTACAACACCAATTAAATCAATGGATAATAAATCAACAATATCATCAACATCCATCATTTCACCTTTTCTTACCATATTAGGTCTTATTCTATTAATAACCAATTCTGGATTTTTTATATTAGAAGACTCTAAAAGTCCTATAATTCTATCTGCATCTCTTATTGCTGATATTTCTGCTGTTGTCACTACAATAGCTCTATCAGCTCCAGCTATCGCATTTTTAAAGCCTTGCTCAATTCCTGCTGGGCAATCTATTAATATATAGTCAAATTCTTCTTTTAATTTACCAACTAGATTTCTCATCTGTTCTTCATTAACTGCGCTTTTATCTCGTGTTTGGGCTGCTGGTAATAGGTATAATTCTTTAAATCGTTTATCTTTTATTAAAGCTTGTCTTAATTTACATTTTTCTTCTACAACATCAACAATATCATATACAATTCTATTTTCTAATCCCATAACAACATCTAAGTTACGTAGTCCAATATCTGTATCAATTAGTACTACTTTTTTTCCTTCTAAAGCTAAACTTGAACCTAAATTTGCTGTTGTCGTTGTTTTTCCTACTCCACCTTTACCTGATGTGATAACAATTACTTCTCCCATAATTCTCCTCCTTAGGATTTAAAAACACATATTTTTTGATGTGTATATCATATAACGAAATCCATTAATTGTCAATGATATTTCATACTAAAATTACAAAAATATTGCTAAAATGTTACAATTTTATTACATATTAATTACATTTCATATTTCCTACGGAAATACATGTATACAGAATATTTAAAAAATAAACAAATACTATTTGAATTTTACTCATTAATAGTATTTGTTTATCATTTTTATATTCTATTAACTACTATATTTACTAATTTCTTATTGTATTTGATGTGGATTTTCTGATGTTCCTTCTTTTTGTACTATACTAATATTAGATTCTAGAGAAACGATTGGACGAACACCGAAAGGAGGTCGATTAACATCAGCACTATTATCACCACCATCAGAATAAAACAAGAAACTTATGAACACACCACCATACTTCACAGCACGTAACCCAAATCCAGCATTTCCAGAATAAGTAGAAATAAATGGAGAAGCTAACCAGTAGTCTTGTCCACTTAATGTTCTTTCAAACAACATTTCATATTCTATACTGTCCTTTGATATTCCTAATATTTCTCCTTCTAAGCTTGTTGTCAATGTATCCGGAGCATAATAATAGTCTGTACTTCTTACAGTTATACTCTTATTATCCTCCAATGTTTTCCATATATTACTGCCCTCATCATAATACCTAAATGTACTATAGTCACTTGTTATATAAGACACTCCATTTGTTCCACTAAATGCTATTCTTCCTGTACTTAAATTCTTCTTATATGTTACATTATTTCCATATTCATATATTTGCCCAACGCCATATTGTGCTGTTTCTGTATTATATCCTGTAATTTTATTGATATCATCTACATTTATACTCCTTGCTCCACTTGCTCCTTTTCCTTCTCCAAATATAGCACATATGTCATTTAGTTCTTTCACACCCCATTCATATCCGGTTTGTCCGCTTAAATAGAATTTTCCATCAATTGTATCTGTTTCTACAATTTCTGATGAGATTAACAAAATCTGATCTGTTTCTTCATCTATTCCTAATACTCTCCATCCTCCATTATACTTACTTATATCAAAATTTTGAGCTCCATCACTTTCGCCATTATTAGTATTTACATAACCATTTCCTTCTTCCATTTTTCCATCTTGTCCTACACTTGATGATACGTATGTTCCTGTTGATGATTTATATGTTTTCGTTACTGCTCCGTCTTCAGGATTGTAATTTACGTAATCCCCTACTTTCAATTCTGCAACTCCATTTGTAACAACAGTTACTTCTTTTCCCTCTTCTGTTATTGTTTCTTCATGCCAATTTTCTAATGTTTTTACATCAACTTTTTCTGTATCTCCTTCAGTATAATCTGTATAATACATCTTTGTTTCATCATTTTCTTTAACTCTTATTCCTTCTACATAAAAGATATTATGGCTATTTTCATTAATAATATAAATATCTGTTAAATCTGTTAAATTTGTATAATCGTTTGCCTTATATTTTTCATAATCCTCACCATAATTTAATGTTAACCCCTCTAAATTCTCTAATTCTAAAATTAAAAATTTTCCTGTATCATTAACACCTAATACACCTGCTGATTGTAAATTACTAACATCTGGATATTCTGTTTTAGCTGGTATATCTCCATATTCAGAATAATATAATGATACTTTATCTCTTAAATTAGCGATATCATTTTGCATGTTTGTTAAATTTTTTATATAAATACTATCTTTAGCTGAATAAATAATCATTCCTGTAATTGTTAAAATAATAATAACAGCTATTGATAATGAAATCAGTGTAATTCCTTTCTCCTTTTTTATCATTTGCATTACCTCCACTTTTCTTTAGTATAAGTTTACTATTAATTCGTTTTATTTTCAATAGGAAATTTTACATTTTTACAATCATTATTCTTCAATTCCATTTTTATTGCTTCATATAATTTTCTTCTATTTTGATAGATTGTATTTTCTTTTATTTGTAATCCCCATAAAAAAATAATGGCTATAAATATGGCTATATTTTTAAAATATAATAATGTAATACTAGATATTGCAGTTAAAATAATTAATGTTATGTAAGAAATATGATATATGTATTCTTCTGCTTTATATTTTCCTTTCAAAATATAAAAAATCCCTTTTAATATTCTTCCCCCATCTAATGGATAAATTGGTAAGATGTTAAATAAGATTAATGTCATATTTGAAAATATGATTAATATTTTATCATAATAACTTATGTCAAAAATATTGGATATGAAAATTATCATGATAAAAACATTTGTTAATGGTCCTGCTAATGCAACAAATATTTTTTTGACTTCTAATAGATTTCCCTTCTTTATTTTTATATTATAATCTTCTCTTTTTACATCAAAACTTATAGAAACGCCAAATACCTTTATTTCAATTTTTTCTGGTTTCATTCCCAATAGTATCCCAGCTATTAAATGTCCTAGTTCATGTATAATAGCAAATAACATTATCATAGCATATATTTTAATCTGATTTGTAATGAAAAATAATAGTATTAAAATAAATATTTTTAAATCAATTCTGAATTTCATCCTATCTCCTTTATAATTCTAATATCTTTTGTGGATCCACAGTTCTTTCTGATATTCGAATTTCAAAATGTAAATGTGGTCCTGTTGAATTTCCAGTAGAACCTACCTCTGCTATCTCCTGCCCTTGAGTTACTATATCTCCTTCTTTAACATACAATGCATTACAATGTGCATAAATAATACTTACTTCTCCAATTTGTATTTTTATATGTTTTCCATAGTCCCCCTCTTCTGAAGCTAAAACTACTTGCCCATCTGTAGCAGATTTTATTTTCGTACCAGTTGTTGCCGCAATATCTGTTCCTGTATGATTCTTAGGAACAGATCCTGTTGCCGTTTCTCTAAAACCATAAGTTGAACTAATTGTTCCTTCTATTGGCTTTATAAAGCTAGTTGTATTTTTTACATTCATGATATCTTGTTCTTCTTGTGTTAAATTTTGATTTTCTTCTACATTTTCAGGTGACGTTTCTGTTTCTTCTGCCGCTCCTCCAATTCCGTTATTCACTTGATTTTCCTCTACAATATTTTCCTCACTACTATTGCTATTACTTTGATTTTCTTCTTTTTGAAAAACACTCATGATATAATTTTTGGAATCTTCATATAATTTCCCAAAATCAATATCATAAGAAATGATTTCATTTACCTTATTTATAAAATCTTCTGAAAAAATATATTGGTTATTTTGTATGATATAAATCACTAAATATATACATATACATACAATAAGTTGAACAATCATTTTTTTTAATAATTTTATATCTTTCTTCTCACTTTTATCTTTTTTTTCTTCTTGAATTACAGTTAGTCCTTCATTCCTTTTTCGGCGTTCATATATCTCTTCTGCTCGTCTAATTCTTTCCTCCACAGTCATTGCTCTTTCCATAAAAAAACACCTCTTCCTTAGTTTCTTGTTAAACTATATGTTTGGAAAAGGTATTTTATTCCTATTTTATGACTAGTAATATAAATTGTATAAATATAATAATACTTGCAATATATGCATATTTCTTCAGCTTTTTATTAACTCTTGAATTCAATATCACTTCTTTTTCTGATTTTTCTACTTTTTCTATATAATCTAATACCAACATCTCTGCTTCTTTTATAGCATATTGATCTTCTCTATTTTCTTTATTCTCTTGTTTTTCTGTATTCTTATTTATTTTTTGAAACTTTTTTATCATTTTATTGGATTTAAAGACCACATACGCTTCTTTTACAATATTTGATGGTAAATCTTTTAAAATAATCATATTTTTTAAATCTATATCTTCCATCTGTACCTCCTTAATTTCTTATGTATTTGTTTTCATTATTTCCAAAATTTTTCATTTTATACATTAAAAAGCACATCTTGTGATGTGCTTTTCTTAATATTAATCTATTTTTTCAATATCCATTCTTGCCTTTTCATATGTGATATCTTCAATAGATACTCCTGCTAATTTTAATGTATCTCCAGCATTTAATCTTAAAATAACTGTACTGGTCAATGTCAAACGATTATTCACTATATCTTCTAATACTGGTCCATCATTAAATGTAGTATCTACAGAAGCATCATTTACTAGTAATACTGCATTAAAATTAAAGGATCCTGCCCCTTCTTTTATTCCAAATAACTGATAAGAGATTTGATAAATTCCTTCCTCATTAATTGCAATTGTATCACTGCCTTCTTCATGTGTCAGTGCATTTCCTACTACAATATCATTTTGACTAAACCTTATTGTTGTGGTGCCCAATTGTGTATTATCACCTTCTACTGCAATTGTTGTTAATATATCTTTTTCCTCGTTTGTATTACTAATAACGATTATGACAATTACGAATATAATCAATATCATTAGACTAATACATATACCTATACATTTCAAAATATCTATTGTTTCATACTTACAATTCATAACATTCCCCCATTTTTAATATATGAAAAAATGAAATTCATTGTTTCTATTTATAACTAGTAAAATCATATGCTAACAAAATTTCATAGTATATGATTTTATATCTCTTTAATATTACTCTATGGAAAATGTTATCATTCATTAAGATTAATGTTATTAAAATATTAGGTATATATTTTCTAAGAAATTAATAATTATCGTTTTTAAAATTATCTACTACTTTTAAATTTTGATTAAATCCTAATAATGATTGATAATTCTTTATTGGACTTTTAGCATTTGGATTTATATATAAATACCCTTTCATCTCATTTATATTTGTTCCTTTATACTCTATAAATAAAATTCCAGACAGTCTTCTCATTATTATTTTCAGCTTTCCTTTTGTATATTTATTATGTACTTTCCCATCCAAAAACGCAGAAACCTCATTTACCTTTATTTTAGGTAATCTAATAAAAGCTCTTCTTGCTATACTTCTCAATTGAATTTCTGGTGATGATAATGAATAAGCACCACAAACACAAATCAATAAAAAAGGATTGTTATTGGTAAATTGCGAAGCGTTTTTTATAAAAAACAACTCATTTTCTTCCGCCCATTCATATGGTGAAAATGTACATGTACTCATATGCACACCTTCACGTTTTCTTATCACTTTTATAGTAATTGGTGTATTTTCGATGTGATAATAAAAATCTTGTTGCTCTGATGTAGAACGGCTTATTATATCATTTTTAATGTCTTCATACAAATTTAATATTTTCTTTTCTAATAATTTATACGAACAATCTCTTTTCCCTTCTATCATAAACATATATTGTGATAATGCTGGTTCATTAGATAATTTGTATATAAGTTGTTCTAATATATTATTAGGAATGTTGAATGTTTTTATATCAAAATAAGTCCTTTTTGAACCAAAATCAAATCTCCCATCAAGAGTAGGTGTACTTTTAGAAAGAGTTTGTCCTTTTACCGTCTTCACATCTTGTTTATACAATGCTGCATTATTTGTGAGCCAAGCATATGCTAATAATTCATGAAATGTTCCTTCTGCATTTTTGATGGATAAAAGGTTTTTTAAACTTTCTCCTGCCCACTTTTTATTTTCATTATGTTCTAATGCTTTTATAAAACTTTTTCTTAAGTTACTATTTTCATACAATTTACATAGACAATCATATTGGATTATATGAAAACTATCAATTCTGATATAACATTTCGCTAAAAATTCTGATTCATTTTTAAAAATATTTAATAAATCTACACTTGTTACATTCTCCATTTTTTCTCCTTTCATTATTTATATTTTTAATACTTTTCCAACACTATTATTTTACATAGTAATTATCTTTTTGACTAAAATACAATATTAAAAGCATTTCTAATTATTTGACAAATCCGTTTAATCTGTGTATAATAATTATAGGAAATGGAGAAACCACAAGCGTGATTTGCCAAGTTAAATGTTTTAGCACATCTGACTCGTCAAAGTTAACAGATGTGTTTTTTTATTGGTTATTCGCTTTTGCTCAAAATTACTGCTAATGCTATAATTAAGGCAATTGCTATGATAGTTACTCCAATTAATGAATAATATAATATGTATATTGTTGCAATTAATGTTTGTATTTCTACCATAAGCCTCACCTCCTTATTAGAGGCAAACCACATCTGCTCATTCTCATTTCCTATGTTAGCTTAGTATAGTATATTTTTACTTCCTTGTCTAGCGAACAAAACAAATTTTTACAAAAGAACTCCAATCTTTAATGATTAACATTTTTTTATATTAATCAATAAATCTTGGAAGTTTATTGTCCTATGAACTTTTTATTTATTGCCTTGAGAGCTGATTTTTCACTTTTTCTATGACTATTTTTATAGAGTTTATAGCTATACAAACAATTTTTTTAATTTTATGTATTCTTACTCTTACAGTGCTTTGCAGCATATCTTATGCACTCTTTAATTCTAGTCTTAACTTATCAGCAATCATTGCTATAAATTTGCTGTTGGTTGTTTTTCCTTTTACTGCTGAAATTGTACAACCGAATATACTTTCTACTGCTTCTTGTTGGCCTCTACCTCATGTAACTTCTATGGCATTTGTTTTTTATTTTTATTTCCTATAACCTTATGTAAAATATTCAATTTTGTTTTTGTTTTAAATTCGCATAGGCTTTATAGGTTTATGCTTAAATTATTTAATTGCTTTTCTCATATAGTAAATACCAATAAATCGTTTTTCGACAAAAAATTTTTCTTAATCATTGGCACGAAAACAATAAAAAACTAAAAGTGAAATATTCAACTTTTAAAAAAAATAAGCAATAGATTTTGGTCTATTGCTTTATTCTTTTATTTTATACCTTTCCAGTATTTTTGCCTTTTATAGAAAATTATACTTAATATTAGTACAAATATTATTATTGGTATTATAATACTTGTTAAACCGTGCTTTTGGTAGTTTTGTTGGTGCTACTGTTTTATCATTGTTTTTATTATTGTTTTGTGTCGTTTTTTGCTCTTCATCTTGAACTATATTTGTTGTATTATCATTTGTCCCTTGTGATGGAACATTACTTCCTTGTCTCTTAAAATATTCGTAATTCAAGTCATATTCTGTAAAAATATATTTTGTTTTTTCTTCTTTAAAATCATTGTCAGTAACTTTGGCAAATATAAATAAATATGCTGTTTTTCCAGTGGTATCAGTAAATACCATTCTATTTCCGTTTTGTAACTCTTTCCAATTGTTTTCATCATATGTAGGGTATTTCTCCTTTACTTCTTTCGCCATTTGAGTACAATTTTTATTATATTCGTCTATTAAATTATTAACTTCTTCTATTGTTACTGTTGGATTTTCTCTTTGAGCCAAAACTTTTTGCTCAGCTATATATTCTGATTGTTTATTTAGTTCTTCTTCTACTTTTTCTCTAAATCCAATTACTTCTTTTGCTTGTTCAAAGTCTAATGCTATAATTTGATATAAAATTTCATCATAACTTAAAGCCTTTTCATCAATTGTATTAAAGTAATCTGTTTCTACTTTAGTATTTATGTCTTTAAATCTTTCTGGAAATATATTTTCTTTAACTTTTCTTGTTTCTTCTGTTTCAGTTTCTCCAATATAAAAATCTTTTACTATATGAAATTGTTCTTCTGCATAAACAAAATTATTACATAATAAAACATATAAAATAAATACAAACATAAAAATAATTTTTAATTTCTTCATTTGCTTTTCTCCCCTTCTTATTTTCTATATGTCGGATTATATCACAACAATTTTTAATTGTACACCTTTTGTATATTTGTTTTAAATTTATTTTTTTATATACTATCTCATAGATTATATTATAAAAAAATTAAAATTGAAAAATCTTCAAAAGGGAATGTTGCAATAAAAGGGAAATTTGCATAATTGGAAAAACTTTTTAAAATATTGTGTGAATAGTCTTAAAATTTGCTCACTTGTCAATGTCTTTTTCGACAGATTTTTAACCTCACAATAAGTCATAAAATCATCAATATCATAATCAATTTACAACAAAAAACCTCCAATTTCTATTGATATTATTTTAATAAATATACTAAAATAATGACCAATAAATCTTGAAAGTTTATTTCATTATATTAAATTGATTTATTGCATTTTCTAAGGTTTACTAAAATTTTATGCACTCTTTAATTCAAGGCGTAGCTTATCAGCTATCATCGCTATAAATTCTGAATTTGTTGGCTTACCTTTAGCAGCCGAAATGGTATATCCAAATATATTTTCAACTACTTCTTGTTGCCCTCTTCCCCAAGCTACTTCTATAGCATGGCGAATGGCTCTTTCTACTCTACTTGGTGTTGTATTAAATTTATGTGCTATTTGTGGATATAGACTCTTCGTTATTTGATTAATCACATCTATATCATTCACTACCATCATAATTGCTTCTCTTAAATATTGGTATCCTTTAATATGTGCAGGTACACCAACTTCATGAATAATATTGGTTACCAATGCTTCTAAATTTTCTTCTGTTTTAACATTTTCTGAAGAAATTTCAATGTATTGTGGTTTTGCTTCTCTTGCCAAGAAATTATTATTTGTATTTTGTGTTGCTGGTTTATAGAATTTAAATTCTCTTATTCTTTTTATCAATAATTCGATATCAATAGGTTTTACTACATAATATTGTGCTCCTAACTCTATAGCTCTTTGTGTTATTTTATCTTGTCCTACTGCTGATAACATGATGCAAATTGGTTTTTTGGCTATTTTGATTTTATTAATATTTTCTAACACACCTAATCCATCTAAATGTGGCATAATCACATCTAATAATATAACATCTGGTACTGTATTGGCAATAATATCTATTACTTCTGTTCCATCCTTTGCTTTCGCAATAACCTCCATATCTTCTTGCGCATCTATATATGATGCTAATGTTTGACTAAACTCTTGATTGTCATCTGCTATTAAAACTGTAATTTTCTCTTTCATATTTTCTCCTCCACCAAATAAATTGTAAAAATTTTACAGTTCAAATTATATGCTTACAGATGATAAATTGCAATACAAACTGGTAATTTTTTCCATTTATTTTATAAAACGATTATTTTTCTATACTTTTCTCTATATATTTTTTAGATAAAACTTCTATATTTAATAAATTAATATTTTTTAATGCATAATCTCTTATTAATTTTTCTTTTTTATCCTCTTCCATCTCTATTTTACAAACAATTTCTTCTGTATAACTTGTATTTTTTATTTGAATATCATTATTTTTACAATAATATTTAAATTTTTCAAATTGATTATATTCTAGTTTTACTTCACATTCAATTCCTATTGTGAATTCTAGTACTTCACTTTCCTCTATTGCCTTTAATAAACTATCTGAATACGCTCTAACCAAACCACCAGTTCCTAGCAATATTCCTCCAAAATACCTAGTTACAACAATTAGCACATTTATTAAATTATTTTTTTGTAAGATATTTAGCATCGGACCTCCTGCTGTCCCAGATGGTTCTCCATCATCACTAAATCTTTCTTCTATTTTTTCATTTTCTAAAATTCTATAAGAAATACAATGATGCCTTGCATCAAAATATTTCTTCCTGATTTTCTTAATCTCTTGCTCTGCTTGTTCCTTTGATGATACTTTTATAAGATTGGCAATAAATTTTGATTTTTTTACAACAATTTCTGTTTCTATATTTTCTTTTATCGTTAAAAAATGATTCATTATTTTTTCTCCAAATACGTTACTCTTTATTTAACCCAGCCACATAGCCTGTAGAATATGCTATTTGTAAATTAAACCCTCCTGTATAACTATCTACATCTATAACTTCTCCTGCAAAATACAGTCCCTTTACTTTTTTAGATTCCATTGTTTTTGGATTAATTTCTTTAATATTGATTCCACCACTTGTAATAATTGCTTCCTCTATTGGTCTAAATCCCTTGATGATAATTTCAAAATCCTTAATTTCCTTTATTAGTTCTTCTCTTTCTTTTTTGGTTATTTCATTCACTTTTTTATTAGGATTTATTCTACTTCTCATAATGATAACTGGTATTAATTTTTGTGGTAATAATTTATCTAAACTATTTTTAAATTGCTTATTTTTTACACCCTCAAAATCTCTTAAAATTCTATCATTTAACTTCTTTTCATCTAAAGCTGGTTTTAAATCTATTTTTAAAATAATCTTTTTCTCATGAAATAGTCTGTCAATATTTTTATACCTAACCAAATGTGCTGATGCACTTAAAATGGTTGGACCTGAAACACCAAAATGAGTAAATATCATTTCTCCAAAATCTTCATAAATTTGTTTATGTTTTTCTATATCTATTAATTTTATTCCAACATTTCTTAAGCTTAATCCCTGTAATTCTTTACATTCCATTTTATCATATACTTCTAAAGGAACTAATGATGGTTTTATTGATGTTATATGATGTCCTAACTTTTCTGCTAACTGATATCCATCTCCTGTTGAACCAGTTAGTGGATAACTTTTTCCTCCTGTTGCTAATATGACTTTATTGGCCTTTATCTTCTCTTTATCTGTCTTAACACCAATTACGATATGTTCTCCATCTATTATTTCAGTTAAAATTTCTACAACTTTTGTATTATATTTTATATCTATACCTAATTCCTTAATCTTTTTCGTAAAACATTTCAAAACATCAACAGATTTATCTGTTACTGGAAAGATTCGATTTCCTCTTTCTTCTTTTACCTCTAGTCCTTGTCGTTTTAAGAATTCAATTATATCTTTATTTGTATATTGTTGATAAGCACTGTATAAAAATATACCATTTCCTGGTGTATTTTTGATAAAATTTTCCATCTCTATAGAAGATGTAATATTACATCTTCCTTTTCCTGTAATTAAGAGTTTTTTTCCTAATTGATTATTTTTTTCTATTATCAAAACATCATTTTTATTTTCTTTCGCAGTAATCGCTGCCATCATTCCAGCAGGGCCACCACCTATTACAACTACTTTACTCACAAAAATTTCCTTCCCTTATTTTCTCATTTCTCCTATTGCTTTTAATATACCATATTTTCCATAATCATAAGTTAATCCACCTTGCATATATGCTATATATGGTTCTCTAATTGGACCATCACAGCTAAGTTCAATGGTTGACCCTTCTGTAAATGTTCCTGCTGCCATAATAACTTCATCTTCATATCCCCCCATTGGACTTGGTTCTGGTATAACACATGAATCAATTGGAGAACCTTTTTGAATGCCTTGGCAAAATTTAATTAATTTTTCAGCTGTTCCTAAATGAATCGTTTGAACAATATCTGCTCTCTCATCATTATATTTAGGTTCTACTGTATATCCTAATTCTTCTAAAATGCAACTTGCAAATACAGCTGTTTTGACACTGCTTGCCACAACTTGTGGTGCAAAAAATAATCCTTTTAATAAATTTGTATTTTGATTTAGTGATGGACCAATTTCTTTTCCAATTCCTGGTGCTGTTAATCTTTCTGCACATAATTGAATTAAATGTTCTTTTCCTACAATATATGCTCCACTTGTGGCAATTCCGGCTCCCAAATTTTTCATCAATGACCCTACTGCAATATCTGCTCCAACCTCAATTGGCTCTCTATCTTGTACAAATTCCCCATAACAATTGTCTACCATGATAATCACATTTTTATTAACTTCCCTTATGGCTTGTATTGCTTTTTCTATTTTTTCTATTGTTAAACTCTCTCTTGTAGAGTATCCTCTTGATCTTTGAATTTCTATTAATTTAACATTATTTTTTGATAATCTTTCCTTAATTGTTTCTATATCAAAATCATTATTTACTAATTCAATTTGTTCATAGTGTATTCCGAAAGCCTTTAATGAACTTTCACTTACTTCTTTTCCTATTCCAATAACAGTTTGTAAAGTATCATATGGCGCTCCTGTTATACTAACCATAGTATCATTTGGACGTAATAAAGCAGATAAGGTAATTGCTAAAGCATGTGTTCCTGAAATAAATTGTGCTCTTACTAAACTATCCTCTGCTTTAAATATTTTTGCATAAATTTCCTCTATTTTATTTCTTCCTACTTCATCAATCCCATATCCTGTTGAAGTTGCTAAATGCATCTCTTGTAAATTACATTCTTGAAATGCCTCTATTACTTTTATACTATTTTTACTACAAATTTCTTCTATTTTTTTGAATTGTGGTTCTATCTTTTTTTCTACTTTTTTTGCTAATTCTAATAACTTTTTATCCATTTTATCCCTCTTTTCTTGACCTCTCTATTTTACTATATTTTACATAATTTGGCAAGAATTTCTTGTATTGAAAAAAATAAAAGCTAGAATACGGTATATTCTAACTTTTTTAATCTTATTTTTGTGCATATGGTAATAAAGCAATATGTCTTGCTCTTTTAATAGCAATTGTGATATCTCTTTGATGTTTTGCACACATTCCTGTTGTTCTTCTTGGTAAGATTTTTCCTTTATCACTAATGAACTTTCTTAATTGTTCTGGATTTTTATAATCTAACACAAAGTTTTTGTCACTACATAATAAACATACTTTTTTTCTTTGTTTTCTGAATCTTGGATTGTAATCCTCATCATAATTTTTGTTATTTCTTTTATTTTGTTTTTTATCTGCCATTTTTCTATTTTCCCCCCTAACAAATTAGAATGGTAGGTCATCACTTGAAGACATCTCAAAATCTGCTCCCATGTTTCCAGGTGCTGTATTTCCAAATGTATTTTCAAAAGATGTATTATTGGTTTCTCCATCTCTTTTACTATCAGCAAAATATGCTTCTTCTGCTACAACCTCTGTCACATAGTGTTTTTGTCCTTGGTCATCATCCCAAGTTCTTGTTTGAATTCTTCCAACAATTCCTACTTGTTGACCTTTCTTAAAGTATTTACTACAAAATTCTCCTAATTTACTCCATGCAACAATGTTAATAAAATCTGCTTGTCTTTCTTCTCCTTGTCTTACAAATCTTCTATTAACTGCTAGACTAAATGAAGATACTAATGTGTTGTTAGTTTGTGTATATCTGGTTTCTGGATCTCTAGTTAATCTTCCCATTAAAATTACTTTGTTCATCTCTTATCACCTTTCTTTACTTTAAATAAAGGCCCCTTCTTTATTTAATTTTTCCTATTTTTCTACTTTTACTGTGATGAATTTTATAATATCATCTGTAATTCTGTAAACTCTTTCAAGTTCAGCTATTAATTCTGGTTTTGCTTCAAAGTTGAATAAAACATATGTAGCTTCTGTGAATTTTTTAATATCATAAGCTAATTTTCTTTTTCCCATTTCTTCAACTGATTCCACTTTACCATTTTCATTAATTAATCCTGTAAATTTTTCTTCTAAAGCTTTTAAACCTGCTTCATCAACATTTGGATTAACAATGATAATACTTTCATATTTGTTCATTATCATTCACCTCCCTATGGATTTATAACCTGTGTTTTTCACAAGTAGAGATTTAAAAATAGCTATGCCATTTTTAAAGCACAGCTATTTTATCATATTTTTTTCTATAATGCAAGTATATGTCTACTAATTTTTCAAATCCTTTTATTTTTAATTAAGTATTTTCATTTCTTTTTAAATTGCTTTTATATTTTCACCCTTCCTCATACATAATTCTTTTGCTTCTGGCTTCATAAAAGTTAATCTTTCAATTAGTCTTTGATAATGCTCTTTAGAATTGTCTAGAACTTCTTCTAATGTATTTATCTTTGTTTTGGAATGTCCATTATAATATTGTATACCTTTTTGAACTTGTTCTCTGGAAACAGCATAATGTCCAAAATAAATCAGATTGAATAAATCTCTCCATTCCTTTTCATCAAAGTTCTCCTTTTCCATATATTGGCTAATAATTGAATATGAAGTATTTTCATATATCTTTTTTAATATGGATTTTTTCATATGTATCATATCTTGTAATTCTTTGGGTAAACATGATAATTCATCAAAAGTAATCACATGCTCATTTATATAATCTTGTATCACTCTAATGGCATAATATAAAATCGTATGCTTTTCCTCTAAAATAGATGCACCTGCATAATCTCTAATATGAATTGCTTTAGATCTAAGAACAGCTAAAGGATTTACTTCACTAATAATTTCTGTTCGATAAAAATACCCTTTATCTAATAAGGAATAAGAAATGATATTGGTATATATATTGGAAATAATATCTTCATAGGTGTCTGTATACACATTATTTAAACTATATAATTGTTCATTTCCCCAAGTAGCAATATTTCCGTTATAACTAATTAAAAAATCTAATCCCCATTCATTATTTTTATTTTTCACTAAAGAAGGATTACTATAAGAATTATATTTCATATCTTTATCAAAAACTGTAATTAAATCTTGTATATCTATATTTTGATTTTTTAAATTTACCTTTAAATTAGAATGAAATATCTGTGCAGTTCCTACCTCAATTTTATATCCATCTTTAAACTGTAAAGCATATCTATATAATCCTATTTTAAAAATCTCCTCATTATCTGATACATATTTTTTTCCAATGGTTTTTGTACACCCTGGATAGTGATCGATAACTCTATCAATGGAATTGTCTCCTGTTAATGTATGTAACTGTAACTCAAAGTTTTCTGTGTCTGCAAAAAAGTTTTGAAATACATCTATAATATGATACATACAATCAACACCAATTTTTAATAAATGCCATTTATCAATGCTAATCCTAAGCACAACTTTTGTTGGACTTTCTCTTTGACATAATGCTTCATACATCTCATCAATCATGCTTTTACAGGTATCATATTCTGCTGCCCACATTCCACTAGTAACAATCACAATTCTATCTGTTTTTGCTCGTCTAATCGTTTCCTTAATATATTCAAATTTTTTAAATGGTTCTCCTCCACCTAGTATTGATAAATATCCATTGTTAGAGGTATTTATAAAGGTTATAAATTTTTCAAACCCTTCTCTTGAAAATTCATATTGTTCTCTTGGTAATTCATATCCTTCATTATCAGATCTAAAAAAGCAATGTGAACATTGTACATCACAAAATTTTGTAAAAAAAACAAATGCCATCGTTTTTCCCTTAAATTTTTTTAATTTTCCTTTATCGATTTTGACCTTTGTTACAATATCCTCAATATATTTACTTGGATTATCAAAAATATTTAGCATCAAAAAAATCCCTCCAATAACTAAAATTTAATAATTTCACAAGTTTTAAAATGATAAGTAAATATATTGTTATTTTTAGGGATTCCTTTAAAATAGCAACAAATTGCTGGAATAACTCCAGAATGTGTTACAACAAGTACATCTTTTTTTTCATATACTTCTTTATATTCATCTAAAAAATTGTAAACGCGATTTAATAATTGCTGAATACTTTCAGCCTTAACATATCTATTATTCAGCGAATAGTCCCAAAACGAGGCAGAATCAAACTCCTCTTTGTTTAATCCTTCAAATTCACCAAAATCTCTTTCAATGATTCTGGAATCAATTTCTATAGGAATATCATGATGACTAATAATTTCTGCTGTTTTTCTGGCTCGAATTAGTGGAGATGAAATGATTTTATAGAAATTTGTTTGATATAGTAAAACTTTAGACATATTTGCTTCTTGAATTCCATAATCATTTAAAGGAACATCCACTCTTCCTTGAATTTTATTTTTTAGATTCCAATCTGTTTCACCATGTCGAATTACATATAACATAAATAAAACCTCATCTTCCTAATTCACAATTTTCTTTTGTAGAAAAAATACTATCTATCACCTTTCTATCATTACTTGTATCCCAATCAATAAAAGAAAAACCTTTTTCAGATAGCATATATTCTAAACAAAGTTCATCTATTCCTATTTCCTTTAAATACCTTTCAAATACTTCTATCTTTTCTTTATTAGCTTCAATTTCTCTAACAGTTTGCATAAAACCATTTATTACTTTATCTTGATATTCTTTAGAGGGTACTCTTAAGTCATCAATATGATAACGTCTTGCCCATCCCTCTCGAGAAGCACGTAAATAAACTACATGAGAATCTTTATTAAGTCTTTCAATTTCTCTATGTGTGCAATTCCATACTTGTTCAATATTATGGCTATACTGGATAGAAGTTAACCCATCTCTATTATCCAATGAAATTCTTCCTGTTATTACATCTTGTCCTTCTTTAAAAGGCTTTTTACAATACCAAACCTCCGAAAATCTATCGTAAAAGTACTCATTTAAACCAGTCTTAAATGCCTTTAACTCTTCAAGAGAAGAAATACAAAAATTAGGAAGTTTAAAACAATCATGATAGGGAATTGAAGAAACAATATATATTCCACTATTAGGATTATGTATAAGCTCATCTTGTATATCTTCTATCAATTGATTAACACAAAAAGCCTTATATCGATGAATTTCCTTTTCTAAATCTTCTTGTCTTTTTAGACCAAATTCTACTAACACTAAATGTTTTTTCCATTTATTTGGTATAACTTGTCCCAAATAAATTCCCCCTTTACAATTTCACTATATTGTATGCATCAGAATAAAAAATATGACTAAAATTTATAAAAATAGTTCTGCTATTTTTACAGAACTATTTTTATCTATATATTTTCTCTATTTGTTTCCCTCATGAATTGTATTTTGAATCAATATATTCTTTTTGTTTTTTACATATGTCCTATTCATACTTTTTTGTAATTCCATAATACATATTGGTAATACAGAAATACCTAATGTTATCATCCATTGTGACCAGGTTAAGCTTACTACATTAAATATATTTGCTAAAGCAGGAATGAACACAACAATTGTCTGTACAAAAATTCCTAATATAAAGCTTCCAATTAAATATTTATTTTCTAATATACCAACTTTAAAAATTGATTTTTCACTTTTTATATTAAAACTGTGGACAAGTTCTAATAAGCCCATACTAATAAATGCCATTGTTCTTCCAACTTCTACACCATAATATTTATTTCCAATACTAAAAGCAATTAGCGTAAGCATACCAATCATTATCCCTTCTAGTATAATTTTGCTCCACAACCCATCTGCAAATATTCCCTTTTTGGAATCAATTGGCTTTCTTTCCATGATATCTTTTTCAGGTGGTTCTAATCCTATTGCTATTGCTGGTAAAGAATCTGTTACCAAATTAATCCATAATAATTGAATAGCAAGTAATGGTGATTGAAGTCCTAATACTAATCCCATAAAAATGGTAACAATTTCTCCAATATTGGTTGCAATTAAAAAGTGGATTGCTTTTCTGATATTATCATAAATATTTCTTCCTTGTTTTACAGCATCTACAATGGTTACAAAATTGTCATCTACCAAAATCATATCTGCTGCATTTTTAGCAACATCTGTTCCCCCCTTTCCCATAGCAATTCCTATATCTGCACTTTTTAATGCTGGACTGTCATTCACACCATCTCCTGTCATGGCTACAACTGCTCCATTTTTCTGCCATGCTTTTACAATTCTTACTTTATGTTCAGGTGTAACTCTTGCAAAAACCGTATAATTTTGAATTTCTTTTTCAAATGTTTCTTGATTTAGCTTATCCAATTCTTCTCCTGTAATCGCTTTATCTTTTTTAGATAATATACCTATCTTTTCTGCTATTGCTTTTGCTGTTGCAATATGGTCTCCTGTTATCATAACTGTTTTTATCCCTGCTTTTTTACAAGTTTCTACTGCTTCTTTAACACCTTCTCTTGGAGGATCTATCATTCCCAATAATCCTACAAAATTCAAATTATTTTCTATAGTAAAACTATCTACTTTATTAGGTAATCTATCTAAGTCTTTATACCCTACAGCTATTACTCTTAATGCTTTATTAGCCATCTTTTCATTTTCTTTTAAAACTTTTTGTTTTTGAATTCCTATACATTTATTGGATAATACATCTGGTGCACCTTTTGTTATCACTCTATATTTTCCATTTTCTAATTTATGTATGGTTGTCATCATTTTTCTTGTTGAATCAAATGGAATTTCATTCACTCTTGGCATAGATTGATACAATTTATTTTTGTCCAATTTATTTATATAAGCTACTTCTACTAAGGCCATTTCTGTCGGTTCTCCAACCACCTCTACTTTTCCACCATTTATTTCTAATTTGCTATCTGTGCACATAGTGGCCAATTCCATTGCGAAATTTGGATTTTCTGCTTTAATTTCTACTACTTTCATTTTATTTTGTGTTAAAGTACCTGTTTTATCTGAACAAATAACATTGCTGCTTCCTAATGTTTCCACTGCTGGTAATTTTCGAATAATACTATTTCGTTTAGCCATTTTGGTTACACCAATCGATAACATAATAGTAACAATTGCTGGTAACCCCTCTGGTATAGCTGCCACAGCTAATCCAACAGAAGTCATAAACATTTCCATTGGTGGTATTTTTTTAATAATTCCTATCACAAAAATCACTAGACAAATCATTAAACAAATAACACCTAATATTTTTCCTACTTGGTTTAATTTCTTTTGAATTGGCGTTTCTGGTGATTCATTCTCCATAATCATATTCGCAATTTTTCCAACTTTTGTATCCATTCCAATTTCTGTGACCACAACTTTTGCATGTCCATTTACTACTGTACTTCCCATAAATACCATATTCACAATATCTCCTAATGGTATTCCCTCTTTACAAATGACTGCTCCATCTTTTTCAACCGCCTCTGTTTCTCCTGTTAAGCTAGACTCTTCTACTTTTAAATTAAAATTTTCAATAATTCTACAATCTGCTGGTACACGATTTCCTGCTTCTAAGATAACTACATCTCCTATGGTTAAAGTTTCTGATGGAATTTCTATTTCTTTTCCATTTCGAATTACCTTTGACATTTGTGGTGTTATTTTTTTCAAACTCTCAATTGACTTTTCTGCTTTTGCTTCTTGTAAGACTCCCATAATCGCATTTAATACGACAATTGCTATGATAATAATAGAATCAATATAGTCATTTTCTCCCTGATACCATGACACACCTGCCGATACAATAGATGCCATGATTAAGATTATAATCATAAAATCATTAAATTGTTTAAAAAATTTAATGATAATGCTTTCTTTTTTACGATTTTTTAATTCATTCTTTCCATATTGATTTTGCCTTTTGAAAACTTCACTATCACTTAATCCTTTACAAAAATCAGTGTTAAGTTTTTTTTCCACTTCTTCCTTTTTAAGTGTTTCCCACATATTCTCCCTCTCCTTTGTATAGACAAATATCTTGTCCTTTGTTTATGTAATTGTATTCGTATAAATTATTTTTATTACTCATTTTTCCATAAAAAATTAACTTTATCTTAACTTTTCTAAATGCACGCTTTTCTTTTACAATTAATATTATGTCATTAGAGGTGTTTTTATGTTACTTAACTGTTTATTTTTAGCAATTTCTAGCAGTATAGATTCTTTAGGATTTGGTATTACTTATGGAATAAAAAATACAAAACTAACACTTTTAGCTAAATGCATTCTATTCTTAGTTTCTTTTACTATTTCTACTATTTCCATTTATTTTGGGAATTTTTTAAAATATCTTTTTCCTGACTTTTTGATTCATTATCTAGGTAGTTTTCTTTTAATATTAATGGGATTATTCATATGTTTCCCCTCATTAAAAGCACCAAAACAAGAATATAAAAAAAAGAAAGATAAAGAATTAAAAATATCTGATACAGAAAAAATATATTCCTTCTTTATTAAATGCTTAGGAATTACGATAAAAATTATTAAAAATCCTATTTCTTCTGATTTAGATAAATCAAATACAATTGATTCAAAAGAAGCTCTGTTTTTAGGTCTTGCACTTTCTTTAGATAGTTTTTGTATTGGAATTGGATTTAGTATGATAAACTCTTTTTCTTTTTTATTCCCATTATTCATTAGTTGTTTTCAATTATTCTTTTTAAGCTTGGGAAATTATTGTGGAAAAAAGCTTTATACGTTTCATAAATTACCTGATTCTATTTGGTCAATGATTTCTGGTATTTTATTAATCATCATTGGATGTTGTAAAATATGTTTTTAATATTTTAAAAAATAGTTATATTCAAGTAATAAAAAAAGGAACTGAAGTTCCTTTTTTTATTTACATCTCTATTTCTCTTTCTGATTTTTTAAATTCTCTCATGACCCCATCCTCTCCAATGTGATAATGTTTATCTACGTACCTTTTAGCTAAATCTACCCTATGGGTTACAATGATTCCCATCGCACCTATATTTTTAATCACTTGTGTAATGGCCTTTAGCTGATTATCAATTAAATCATCCTCTACATTTCCCACTGGTTCATCTACTAAAATGACGGATGGTCTTTCAGACGCTCTATATAATAATTGGGCTAATACCAATCTTTTCTTCTGTCCTGTTGAAAATTGACTATAATCTTTTGTTTCCAATTCTTCTAATATTCCTTCTGTATCTAATTGAACATCTTGTAAAACGTTTTGCAATTTTTGCTTTTCTTCTTCATCTATGTCTGAAATGGCTTCTTTTCCGACCAGTTCTTTCAATACATTAGTATTGCTCCCTAAATCCTTATCTGCCTTTATAGCTATAAATTGCTTTCCTAACTTATCTACAACTTGATTGCCATCAATTGTTATAGCATTTCTATTATGAATATCTCCTCTTTTTAGGAGTTTTAAAAACGTACTTTTCCCCCTTCCTGATTTTCCAGATAATAATACGACTTCTCCTTTTTGCATTGAAAATTCGGGTATATCTATTTTATGTCTATAGCCCATTTTACCTGTTTTAGGATTTCTTTCTTGATAAAATTTCCCATTAAAATTTTTAATTTCCATTTTTTCAAATGGCTCGTTCATTTCTACTAAAGGATCTTGCTTTTCTTCTATTTGTTTTACTATATTTTCCAATTGTTCTTCTAATTCATTTAATTTACTTTTTTCATGATACAATTTAAAAATTCCACTTATATTATCTATCATATTTCTAATCAAAAAATTATTTTGATTAAGCTCTACTAAAATTTGTGATATACTTTTTGAATCAATCCTTTCAGATTCTTTTAATTTATCTATACCCACTGTTCCCGTTAAAAGTGCTAAACAAATTATATCTATTGCTCGCATTACATTTACTTTATTCTCTATTTTTTGTTCTTCATCATGCACTTTACATATACCTGATTTAATATCATTTATTCTTTCATTTTCTTCTGCAAAACTACTTGGTTCATTATTAATGATATCATTTTGCTGTCTTCTACTTAATCTTGCTTTTTCTCCCACTTTTTTACCATAATCTTTTGTCACATATTTTCTTCCTAGAAAGGTTCCTATACTAACCAATCCGCCAAGCCCTATTTTTTTGGCAATTTCTTTAGAATTTTTACTCTCATAAAAAATTCCTCCTAGTAAACTTACAATACTCATTCCTAGTCCTAAATAATTTCTAAATGCATTATCTTGAATTCTATATAATTGATCTGTATAATCTTTTACAATTCCTGCAATTTCAGACTCTGACATTGTTATTTCAATTTCTGTTTTTTTCCCTTTACTATCTTCTATTTCCTGTTTTTTCGTTATAACACCATCTCTTGATTTATCTATAATTTCATACATATTTTCTAAATTTGCTATATCTCTTTGTAAACTATATTTAGCATATATATTATTTCTACACATTGATAAAAACTCATAAATAGGTCCTGCTCCAGCTTTTAAAAGCATTATCGTCTTAACAGTTTTCGTATTTAGTTCTTTATCTCCTGTTGTAAAATATTTCATAGCTGCATCAATTCCCATATCACCCACAATTCTTAAGAAATCACAACCTGCTACCAAATATTTTAAATCTGCTTGATTAAAACTACCACTTTTAAATTTCTCAATTCTTCTATATGTAGGTTTCTTTTTCTTTAAATTTCCTTGCAAATTGTCACTTATTTTTGATGTTATTAATTTAGCAGTTTCTCCCAGATTCGGTGTATATATCTTTTTCATACAACTTCCTCCTTTTGTAGTTTACATATTTATTTTATCATATTTTTCTATAAAAATAAAGTAAAGGATATTCCTTTACTTTATTCTAGTTGTTTTTCAGTTTCATAGATAACAATTTTGATATACCATTTTCCTCCATCGTAATTCCATAAACGGTATCTGCAGCTTCCATAGTTCCCTTTCTATGAGTTATAATTAAGAATTGTGTATTTTTAGAAAATTTCTTTAAATATTCTGCATATCGATAAACATTAACATCATCTAATGCTGCTTCTATCTCATCTAATACACAGAATGGTGCTGGATTGATTTTTAAAATAGCAAATAATAAGGCAATGGCTGTAAATGCTTTTTCTCCTCCAGATAATAACATCATGTTTTGTAGCTTTTTTCCTGGTGGTTGTACGGTTATTTCTATTCCACATTCTAAGATATTATTTTTATCTTCTAATGTTAAGCTTGCATTTCCTCCACCAAATAATTCTTTAAATACTTCTGCAAAATTTTTATTAATCATTTCAAATTTCTCTTTAAATTGTTCCTTCATAATACTTGTCATCTCTGAAATCACATTTCTTAATTTTGCCATAGTACTTTCTAAATCTACTCTTTGTTCACACATGAAGTCATATCTATCTTTTAAGTTTTTATATTCCTCTATAGAATCAACATTAACACTACCTAATTCTCTAATTTCATTTCGTAAATCTTTTACCTTCTTTTGCGTCAATTGTACATTATCTGGTTTTCTGTAATCTACGACATTATTTGGTGTTAATTCATACTCTTCCCACATCTTATTAATAATCTCATTAATATCTTCTTCTAGTTTTGTTTTTTTAACATCAACTTTTACCATTTGTGATTTTAAATCTTCAATGATTTTTAATTTGTTGTTAATTTCCTCTTCTTGTTCTGCCAATTTTTCATTTTTTTGAATTCTCTTTTCTTTTAATTCCTCTATTTTAGAACCACTATTTTTTACTTCTTCTTTAATTTTTTCTATCTTTTCTTTGATTTCTTCAATTGATTTTTCCAAATTAAAATTATCTTGTTTGATCTGCTCAATTTGTGTCTTTTTATTTTCAATACTTTTATTCGTACTTTCGATTTCAGAATGAATTCTTTCTTGAATTTCTTCTATTGAGCTTTCACTTTCATCAAATGAAGATACAGAAATTTTTAAATTCGTGATATCAAAATTCAAATCATCAATATATTTTTGATCATCTTTATTTAATTCTGTAAATTCAGTAATGATTTTCTTTAATTTTTCATTTTCTTCATTAATTGCTTGTATTTTTTCTTGGAAATCTGTTTTGTTCGCTATACTTTGCTCTTTTTGTTCTTCCAATTTTTTACTTTCTTCTTTTAGTTTATTTAATCTTGTTTCGATTCGATTGATATTTTCTTCTATTCCATTTATCTTTTCTTTTCCTGTTGCATAAGTAATTTCAATTTCTTGCAATTCTTTTTCAAAAGTGGTTGCCTTTTCCAATACATGTCCAATAGATTCTTGATAAGTTTCTTTTTCCTCTTCTAATTTTTGTATTTGCTCTTCTAATTTCTTAATTTCCTTTTGTAGTTTTTCAATTTCTCTTCCTCTTCCTAGGATATTGACTGTCTTCTTCGCAACAGAACCACCTGTAATAGCTCCTGATGGATTAATGACATCTCCTTCTACTGTGATAATTCTAAAACTATATCCATTATCTTTAGCCACTCTAATCGCTGTTTCCATATCTTGTACAATAACTGTTCTTCCTAATAGATTTAGAATAATATTTTCATATTTTTTGCTATATTGAATCAAATCTGAAGCAATTCCAATAATTCCTATATTTTTACCTTTTATTCTATCTAATTTTTTTCCTTTTACTGATGTAATTGGTAAAAATGATGCTCTACCTAAATTGTTCTTTCTTAAATGTTCAATTAATCTTTTCGCATCCTCCTCATTTTCTGTTACAATATTTTGCAGACTACTTCCTAAGCACATTTCAATCGCTGTTTGATATTCTTCAGGTACCTCTATAACATTGGCTAAAACACCATGCATACCTTTCCTTAATTCTTTTGTTGTTTCACAATCTTTTAATAATGTTTTAACACTTTTGATATATCCTTCTTTTTCCTTTTCTGTTTCTATTAAGAATTTTAATTTTGATTCTTTGATTCTCTTTTCTCCTGAAAGCATATTGATTTTACTATCAAAATCTTTGATTTTTCTATCTGCTTCTTGTTTTTCTTTCTTTACTTCTTCTAAATCTGTTAAAATTTTATTTCTTTTACTTTCTATTTCATAAAATTCTTTTGCAATTTCTTCTTTTTTCATTCTAGTATTATCTAACTCAGAAATATTTCCTGTTATTTCATTTTTGATTTGTGTTTGTCTTTTTTGATAGTTTTGATAATTGATATCTTGCTCACTAATACTTGCTTGCAATTCATATTTTTTATCTGTATTTTCTTCTACTGTTTTCTTATGTTCTTCCATTTCTAATTCTTTACTAGACAATTTTTTTGTAATTTCTGCTAATTCTTTTTCTTTTTCTTCTAACTCTTTTGCAAATTTTTCTCTATTTTGTTTCAAATTTTCTTTCTTTTCTTCTTTTTGCTTTTTCTCTTCTTCTAATTCTTGTATCCTTGCTGTTAATTCTTCAATTTCTTTCTCAAATCTTTCTTTATTTTGCTTATTATTTTCAATTCTTGTGTTAGACACATTGATATCAGAATTTAACATTTCAATTTCTTTTTTGCTCTCAAATCCTAAATTAGACATCTCTTCAATCGATTCTGTAATATGATCAATTTCTGATTTTAATTCTTCTTTTAATGCTTTTACTCTTTCTAATTTACCTTCTTCCTCATTACATTGAGTCTTATATATTTCCTCATCTTTTACAATATCTTCCAATTCTTTTTTGTATTTTTCTATATTGTATAAAAACAAGCCAATCTCTATATTTTTTAATTCTTCTCTTAAATTTAAATATTTTTTTGCCTTTTCTGCTTGTATTTTTAATGGCTCTATATTGGTTTCAATTTCTGCCAATATATCATTAATTCTAAGAAGATTTAACTTTGTATGTTCTAATTTTTTTTCACTTTCAGCTTTTCTGACTCTATATTTTACAATTCCTGCTGCCTCTTCAAAAATATGTCTTCTATCCTCTGATTTATTGCTTAAAATTTCATCTATTTTTCCTTGTCCAATAATAGAATAGCCATCTTTTCCAATACCTGTATCCATAAATAGTTCTAATACATCTTTTAACCTACATGGTACTTTATTGATATAGTAACCTGTCTCTCCACTTCTATATATTTTTCTGGTAACGGTTACTTCTGTATATTCAATAGGCAAAGTTCCATCTGTATTATCAAACACCAATGATGCTTCTGCAAACCCTAATGATTTTCTATTTTGTGTACCTGCAAAGATAATATCTAATGATTTAGAACCTCTTAATGACTTCATACTTTGTTCTCCAAGTACCCATCTAATAGCATCTGATATATTACTCTTTCCAGAACCATTTGGTCCTATGACACTTGTAATTCCTGGCATAAATTCTAATACAGTTTTATCTGCAAATGACTTAAATCCTTGTAATTCTAATCTTTTTAAATACATGTATATCTCCTCTTTCATCTGTCTATGTCCAGTTGGGGACGTTTCTCTTTGGGACATTATTATGTTAATCTGCAATATTCACTAGAAACATTTTTTAGCTTATTATATTTATAAAATTGACATAAAAATGTCCCAAAGAGAAACGTCCCTAACTGGACAAATTGACCTTCACTTTTATACTATATACTATTTTCCCTTAAAAAACAAGCAAATCTTTTATAATTCTACTTCTAAAATTTTTATAATTTCTTTATTCTTTTATTATATAGAAATAGAGATTTTGACCATTTGTCAAAATCTCCTTCTTGATTACAATTATTCTTACATATTTTTATCTATATCTGGTAATAATTGTTTCTTTCTTGAAACAACACCTGGTAAAAATGCTCTATTATTTTCTAGCTTTACATCAAATGCTTTTTCTACAGCATCTGTTCTATCTCCTAAAGCTATAATTTCTGAATTACTATTTAAAATATCTGTGATAGCAAATACAAATAATTGAATTCCTCTTTTTTCTATTTCACTATTAATAGCACTTTCTAATCCTTGTTTTCTTTTTAAAACATCCTCTATACTTACAGTATTTACTTGTGCTATAACAAATTTTGTATCTGCTTTTTCAAAGGCTTTTGCATCTAGATTTACCAATTCTTGTTCTGAAAAATCACCTAAATCTGTTCCTGCCTTTAGCATTTCTAATCCATATTCTTGCATATCTATGTTTGCTATTTTTTGTAATGCATTTGCTACTTTTATATCTTCTTCTGTACATGTAGGTGATTTGAATAATAATGTATCTGATATAATAGCACTCAAACATAATATTGCAATTTCTCTTGTCATTTCTATATTATTTTCTTTATATAATTTATATAATACTGTTGCTGTACATCCAACAGGCTCTGTTCTATAATATAATTGATAAGGTGCTTTAAAATTCATTGTATGATGGTCAATTACCTTTAATATTTTTGCATTCTCTATATTTTCTATAGATTGTGTTGCTTCATTATGATCTACTAATATAACCTCTTGTCCATCTTCTGCTTTGTCTATCATTTTTGGTGCTTCTAATTTTAAATAATCTAGTACATATTGTGTTTCTTTGTTAACTTTTCCTATTCTTGTTGGTATACAATGATTTCCCAATTTATTCTCTAAATCTGCCATTACAATACTAGAACAGATTGAATCTGTATCTGGATTTTTGTGTCCAAATATAACTACTTCTTTTTCCATTTTTCATTTCTCCTTTTCTCTATATTTTTATTATCTTCATCATTATATTTTCATTTGCGAAATTTGTCAATTAGAGACTTATAAAATATCAAAAAATAGAAAAAAGGATATTTCTTTTTATAAAACCTATCCCTTCTTCACTTTTAATTATTCTTTTTCTTGTTCTATTCTTCTCACAATATTTTCTAATTCCTTTTTGTCAAACTGATAATTTTTATTACAAAAATGACAAACCAACTCTGCTTTTCCTTCTTTTTCTATAATATCTTCTAATTCTTTTTTTCCAATTGTCATTAGTGCATCTTCCATATGCTCCTTTGAACAATCACATTTAAATTCTGGTTTAATGCTATCTTCTATAATTTCAACATTTTCATCCCCTGTGATTCTTTTTGCAATTTCTTCTAATGTTAAATTTTGATCTAACATTTTTGACATAGCACCTGCTTTAAATATGGCTTGCTCTACCTTAGATATATCTTCTTCTGTTGCATCTGGCATTGGATTAATTAAATATCCCCCACTTGCTCTAACACCATTTTTGTCTACTAATACGCCTAGTGCAACTGCTGAATTTCTTTGTTCTGAATGAACAAAATAATTTGCAAAATCTTCTGCAATTTCACCTGATACTAATGGAGATATTCCAATGTATGGATCTTTTAATCCAATATCTTTTACCACATTAATATATCCTTCATATCCTACAGCTCCACTAACATCTAATTTTCCATCTTCATTTAATGGTAATTCCACTACTGGATTTGTCACATATCCCTTTACCATTGGTTTATTATTCGCTGTTGCAATCATAACACCTATTGGTCCATTTCCTTTTAATTGAACAGTTAATTTATCTTTGCTTCCTTTCATCTCTGTTGCCATGATACTGGTTATGGTTAATAACCTACCAAATGCTGCCGTTACCACTGGACTCATATCATGTATTTTTCTTGCTTCTTCTACCATTTCTGTTGTATTAGCACATATAACAGAAATTCTTCCTTCATATGCTAAAAATTTAATTATTTTATCTGACATTTTACACTCCTTCTTTAACAATTTATCAAATTTTCCCATTGATCTATTATTTCGTCAAAATCATATTTAAAATTCTTCAAGTTATCTTTTAATCTTTGTTTTTCCTTTACGATTTGTGGAACCCTTTCTTTATATGAATCCGTATTTTCTCTACTTAATATAAAACCATTTTGCATATCTGTCACTTCTTCAAAAGCTGATTCAAAATCTGTAACAATATTCGGAATTCCTAATATTTTTGCTTCTATCATAGATAAACTCATATTTTCTCTATCACTCAATAACACATTATAGTCACATATTTTTAGATATTTGTAAGGATTTTCTTGATAACCTAAAAATATGACTTTTTCATCATCTTTAAACATATTTTTTATTTCTACAACTTGTTCCTCTGTATTGGCTGTTCCTGCTACTAAAAGTTTATAATCTATATTTTGCTGTTTCATATCCTTTAATAATATCTTTACTCTTCCAAATCCCTTTTCTTTTACTAATCTTGCGATAACTATCATTGTTAAATCTTTTGCCCTTGAAACTTCCACTTTTTCTTGGGATTTTACTTTTATCTCTTCTGAATCCAATATATTCTTTATTGTTACAACTTTACTATCTTGTCCTTTTAAATATTCTCTGTTTAATAATTCTTCTCTTATACTATCACATACTGTGATAACTTTATCTACTAAATTTTCCCTGCATACTTTCTCTAAAAACTTTTCTTGATTTTCGCCAAAACAATGAAACCAAAAATAAGATTTTTTATACTTTATATTTTTTATATCTCCTTCAGCAGGTTTTGAAACATAATTACAAAAAATTAGAATATCTACTTCAATTTCTTTATTTATATCTACATATTCACAATAAACACCTATTCTTTTTTCCAAAATTTTAAATGTATTTTTGTCTGTACATGTTACATAAATTTTATATTTATTTTTATCTAAATGTGCGGCTAAATTGCATAGAGCTATTTCTATGCCACCTCTATAAATGCCATTTGTATAAAACAATATTTTTTTCATAACTGTTAATTCCTTTCTTTTCCTTATATATCATACTTTGATTGACCTGTCAATTTTGATTTGTTATAATTATATTGGGTGATATTATGAAAATATATTTTGTTAGGCATGGACAAACTGATTGGAATATTCAAAATCGTTTACAAGGTTCTGTTGATATTCCATTAAATCCTACAGGAATTAATCAAGCACATATCTTAGCAGATAAATTGCATTCTACTCATTTTGATTTGATCATCTCTTCTCCTCTTAGTAGAGCTTTTCATACTGCAAACATTATTAATGAAAATAGAGATATTCCTTTAATGACTGAAACTTCTTTACTTGAAAGAAGCTTTGGATGCTTAGAAGGTATAAAAGGCAATGAATATGATAAAAATTTATTTTGGGATTATACTAAAAATTATCAATATAAAGATGTTGAACCAATTCAAAATTTCTTTAACAGGATTTATAAATACTTAGATTTTTTAATAAAAACTTATCCGGATAAATCCGTTTTATTAGTTTCACACAATGGTGTTAACATCGCAACTAATTGCTTTTTTAACGGATTTCCTGATGATATGAATCTTTTAAATATAAAATTAGATAATTGTTCTTTTGTAGAATATGATTCCTCTAAGATTATTTTAAAAAATGAGGATTCTTTCGAAAAATAAAATAAAATAGTAAATATATATTCATATATTTGCTATTTTTTATTTTTTAAACATCTACATTTGCTCTTTTTAATATTGCTTTCATAACTTCAGTAGACATTTTTTCTAATGCTTTCCAAGTTTTTGAAACATTTTTTAATTTTCCAATTTTTACTTCTTCTATGTTCACATTTAATTTTATCATATCTAATAAAATTCCTATATCCACTCCATAATCTTTTTCCAATTCTATTTTTTGAAATACTGATTTTTTTCCAGCTATCATTCCACTTAAGGGTTGTGTATATTTTCTTACATCTGGAAACAATAAATTTAATAATGGTTTAGCTACTAGTTCTGTAACTCTTCCACCTTCTCTATCAAATGTAGCTTTTACAAAATCTATATTTCTATCTAATATAGGTTCTGATAATTTATAAATTACATCATCTGAATAATCTGAAATATCTCCATCTAGAAATACAATACATTCATTCTTAGCTTCCTTTATTCCCATTTCCATAGCATACCCTTTTCCTTGTTTATCACAAAATATTACTTTTGCTCCTTCTTCTTTTGCTATTTCTTCTGTTCTATCTGTACTTAAATTGTTTACTACTATAATTTCGCTAACATTTTTATTTTCTTTACATATATTTATAACTATTTTTATATTTTCTTCTTCATTATATGCTGGTATAATTACACTTATCATAGTCTCTCCTCTATTCTTTCCTATATTTTATTTTTGATTTTATTAGTTCTTTATCTCCCCCTTTATATACATAATTTGTATACCCGATTTTCTTAATCTTTCCTATTTTTCTACATACCCTTAAATTATATCATTTCGATTAATTAAAGTCAATCTGTTCTTATTTTGCTTTTATATCTTAAAATAACTATATTTTTCTCTTTTTAACTATAAAATAATCGCTTTTATATAAAATTCTCTGTTTTTGATTATTTTACATAATCTTTTCTGTATTTTTTATTTTATAAAACAAACGAAGTCATATTTCATTCTATATGACTTCGTTTGTTATCCTTTTTTCATTTTTATATCTATTGATGTATCTCAAACATATCTTTTCCTTCTCCACAAACAGGACATACCCAATCATCTGGTAAATCTTCAAAAGGTGTTCCTGGTGCTATTCCTGCTTTTTCATTTCCAAACTTTGGATTATATATATATTTACACTCTATACATTCATATCGTTGATTATCTGTTTTTTCTGTTTTAAAGTTTCTATATCCCAAACTAATTGCTACAATTACCATAAGTAAGAATGATAGTGCTTTCCATATACCACTTTCTAACATGATAACTGCAAATATTCCAAAAGTTGCACTAATTCCATATAATATTAAAACAGCTTGCTTTTGACTAAATCCTTTTGCTACAATTCTATGATGTAGATGTCCTTTATCTGCCTTAAAAATAGCTTTTATTGATTTTCCTTTTATTAATCTTCTAACAATAGCCCAAAATGTATCAAACAATGGTAAACCTAAAACAATTAATGGTAATACAATAACTGCTGCTGTATATGTTTTAGCTACCCCTAAAATTGAGATAATGGATAATGAAAATCCTAAAAAGTTTGAGCCTGTATCTCCTATAAATGTTTTTGCTGGTGCAAAATTAAATGGTAAGAATCCAACTAAAGCACCTGCAAGTGCCGTTATTAATAATATAGCCACCATTGGTGAATCATTTAGTACAAATATAATTAATAATGAAATTGCTGATATAACAGAAATTCCTGAAGATAATCCATCTAATCCATCTATTAAATTAATTGCATTTGTTACTCCCACAATCCATATAACTGTTATTATAATTGAAAACATTTCTTGCATTTCAATTGTATCTAAAAATGGTAATGCTATATCTTCTATTCTTACTCCAAATCCCACAGCCACAATAGCTGCTAATAGTTGTCCTATCAATTTGGTTATTGGTTTTATTGTTTTTATATCATCAACTATACATGTAACGGAAATGACCAATATTCCTAAAAACATTCCTAACAGTTTCTTTCCATACTGCTCTATACCGAAATAAGTTAATAGAATTTTCTATACTCATTACAATTAATAAATATATAACAGAAACTAAGAATCCTAGTATAACTGCTGGGCCCCCAAATTTGGGCATTGCCTTTTTGTGCATTCTTCTTTGGTCTTTTGGCACATCAACTGCTCCTACTTTATGTGCAATTCTTATTGTGTATGGTGTGGCCATAAATGTTACGATAAATGCAAGTAAAAATGCAATTGCAATATCTCCCCACATAATCCAATCCTCCGTATTTATTTCATATTCTCATTTTCTATTTCTTCAATAATCTTTATCCTCTCTGTATGTCTTCCTCCTTCAAATTCTGTTGCCAACCACATTCTAAGTATACATATAGCTTCATTTACACTTACATAATCTGCTCCTAATGCTAATACATTACTATCATTATGCAATCTAGAAAATTTAGCTGTTTCTTCATTATAACATGGTGTACTTCTAATTCCTTTGAATTTATTAGCTACAATGCTCATTCCTAATCCTGAACGACAAATTAATATTCCTTTATCTGCTTGTCCTCTTTGTACAGAAATTGCTACATCTTTTGCGATATTTGGATAGTCTACTCTTTCCTCGTTCATACAACCATAATCTATATATTTTATTTCTTTTTCATCTAAGTATTTTTTAATTTCTTCCTTTAATTTATATCCTCCATGGTCACAACCAATTGCTATCATGATTATCACTCCTTTTTTATCTCTCTATACAAAAATATATCATAAGTTTTTTCATAATACAATAATAAATTGGAAAATTCACTTGCATTTCATAAAAAAATATGTTAGAATATCAGATGTTATAATGAATAATTGACTAAGAGGAGGTGCTTATAGATGCCAAATATTAAATCAGCTAAAAAAAGAGTTAAAGTAATTGAGAAAAAAACTTTAAGAAATAATATGATAAAATCTGGATATAAATCAGCTGTTAGAAAATTTGAAGAAGCGATTGAAGCTGGAAATATAGAAGAAGCTAAAGTTCTATTTTCTGAAGCAACTAAAAAAATAGATCAAGCTTGTACAAAAGGTGTTATTGTAAAAAACACTGCAGCTAGAAAAAAATCTAATTTATCAAAGAAATTAAATGCAGCTATGGCTTAACATGAAATAAAGATTATGCATAGTTTTTATTAAAAGCAACTTTTTTAATTGTAGAAAAGTTGTTTTTTATTTTTCTCCTTATTATATAATTTATGTATTGTAATTTTATAAATTAATTTATACAGGAGATGAAATCATGGAATTAGATAAAGCAATATCAAATAGAAAAACCATTAGAAAATTTAAAAATCAGAATGTACCTAATGAGTATTTGTATGAAATCATACAAAGTGCTATGTTAGCTCCCTCTGCAAAAAATAGACAGCCTTGGAGATTCTATATTCTAGACGATAAACAAAAAGAAGATATTACCAATATGATGTATCAGTGGGGTGAAGAATACAAGGATATTCATACAAGTATTAAAGGTTCTGCTAATCAAATGAAAACAGCCAATAAAGCCATTATGGTATTTACGCCTAACTACCATAGTAAAAACAAAAAAATACATTATAAAAAACCAGATTATTTATCTTTAGGTGCTGCGATTGAACATATGAACTTGAAATGTTTTGACCTAGGATTGGGTTGTACCTGGATTTGTGATACTTTGTATGTCGCAGATGAAATTAATGAATATTTAAAATTGGATGATTTAGAACAAGTTTCTACTTTAATTATTGGATATCCAGAAGAAATCCCTGGAAGAAGAGAGCGTTTTCCTATGGATAAACTGTTGTTAAATAATATTCCTAAAGATAAGAATAATCAATAAAATAAGATTATCGAAATATATTATAAACCCCTAAAACCACCTAAAGCAACTCAGCTAGGTGGTTTTTAGGTATTAGGGTTAGGTTCATAAATCAAATTCTTTCCCTAAATTTTCTTTTTCCTCCTCCAGTCTCTCGTAGATATCCTTATCCACTTTTTGGTCGGCTTTTTCTTTTTCGTATGCCGTTCTGCACTGGCAGGTAACTTCTCCAATTTCTTCAACAAGCCGTTGTTTTTCTTGCAGACTATCTGCATTTACAAAACTGCTATAGAACTTCATCAGCCTGTCATGGCAATTGTTACAGCTTCTCGGATGAATAATGGCATTTTTTCCATGAAATTCATTAACCCGATTTCCCCACCAAGAAATAAATATCCGGTCTAATGCATCCTTCGGTATCTTTTCCAGTACCTCTATAAATTCCCAGTGAGAAATCACAGAATATCGTCCCTGATTATACATATGCTTCAATAGTGTATAATCTTTCACATTTACCGGAAACAGTACAATCGCTGTGCTTTCCGGGCAACATCTCAAGATGTCCTGAACTGTGTTTAGCGTATCCTGCACCTGCTCCTGTATCGTCAAAAGAGGCGCGCCTACCATGACATTCAAGCTTGTTTCTATGCCTAATGTGTCACAGTTTCCTACAACTTCATACAACTCTGCAACATCTATGTCTTTATTATATATTTTTAGAGTTGAATGATTTGTACTTTCTACCCCCAATTCCAACGATACTTCATGCCCCTTCAATATTTGAAGGATTTTCTTCACCTTCTCGTAAGTTACTGTCTTATAGTGTGTTTCAATCTGAATTCTATACACACTCGTCTTAGCCACAATCTCCATTATCTGGTATTGCAGCTCCAGCGGAAGTTCTCTATCATCCAAAAAGCTACCGGACGATTCTAAAATCAAAGTTTCGATATTTGCGGGTAAATACCTACAAATATGCTCCACCTTCTTTAATATCTCTTCCTTCCGCACTGGATGATTGAATCCGTAATTGCAGAACACACAGGCATTGTGACAACCGCCACTTGGGACATATAATTGATAAGAAGTCCCTCCTGTTGGAATTAAGGAAGCATTCACTTCCTGTCCCGCTAGACAATCATCTGTCTTCCGCATCCTCCATGTTGCTTTAGTTAATATATTATCCATATCCATTCTCCTTTCATTATGAACCTATCCCTGCAAAATGACACAATGGTCCTATTTATATAGTAGCATTTCTATAAAAATAAAAACCAACTATTTTCATACATAAATAGTTGATTTTATATAACTGCCACATAGATTCTCGTTCTTTTATCATCAATATATTCCTCTATATCTGGCACATTGTCTAAATTATATCCTGAATATGGAATAAAATTTACATATATATCATGTGTAAATTTTCCAATAGCCTTACCTTCTATTGTATCTATATCAAATACTAGAAATTTCTTATTTTTAATACTATATTTTTTACTTCCCTCAAATTTTTTAGTACTTGCAATATAATACGTAACATCACTGTTTTCATCGTAATCATGTACATTGTATTCCACAAGACCATAGGCATTTCCTTGAAAAATATCTCCTCTTTCTCTATACACATCCTTCCAAAACTTAGCTGCCATTTCAGATATATGGCTCATCTTTACATGATTATGAATTGTATAAAATTCAAAACTTACATTTTCTACTTTTTCAAATGTTAGTTCTTTTTGCTCTTCACGAACATCTTCAAATGTCAATATTGGAAAATATGTTATATTATTCATGTTTTTATGAATATCTTTTGGTAAGAATCCCATCATCTTCTTAAAAGCTCTAGAAAAAGATGTTCCTGAATCATATTGATATTTAATTGCTACATCTAACACTTTACTATTCTTTTCTAGTAAATCAATTGCTGCCATACTCAATCTTCTTTTCCTGATATATTCTGCTAATGTTATATTGGTAACAAAATAGAATATTCTATGAAGTGTATATTCATTTACTAATAATATCTTTGCTAACTCTTTATAGTCAATTTCCTCTGTTAAATTTTTTTCTATATATTCTACCAGTTCTTTTAATCTATTATTATTTCCTATATACATATTTTCTCCTAATTTTACTTATTTTTTAATCTATTCTATTATACCACTTTTTTTCTTTTTCTTCAATTTTCCCACATCTAGTGGTGAAATCTTCCATTGTCTTTCCTTTTATTTTATGTTACGATAGGTATAGTAATTTATGAATAGAGGTGTATCTTTTATGATTAAACTATTGATACAAAATTATAAAAATTTAGATAAAAAAATATTACATATTTTAAAAATTGGACTTTCTTCTTCTTTCATCATCTGTTTAATTTCAGCAATGGTTTTACTTACATACATGTTCTTTTTTACATATCCAATTATTTACTATATCGGTATTTTAGGAGTTGTACTTGGCTTGAATTTTGCTGTTAGCTTTATTATTTCAGCTACAATTATTGATGATGTAAAAAAGGAAAGTTTTTAAAAGTCTTAGAATATATGCTCTAAGACTTTTTATATATTTTTATTCAAAAGTTGGATATCCATTTTCTTTTAGCTTCCAATAATCTAAATCTTCACCTTCTAATTTAAATGCATTTAGTTCATTTATAAATTCTTGACTTTGCATATAACTTTTTTCTAAAAATTTGGCATTAATGTAATCATCATTAATTTTTTCTCCATTAACCAGACAAGACCAACCTGATGTACCTACCTTTAAATCTAATTCTGAAAGAATATATGAATTTTTTATTTCTAAATTTGCAGAAACCACACTTCTAAATAATCCATATATACCTCCCGTATTTCCATCTGATTGTCCTAACTTTTCTGTCACACTTATTTTTCCAGTATTATAACAATTATATATTTTTCCATTACTATATCCTGCACCATCGCTATTTAAGCATCCTATCATACCACCTACATTACCATTTCTAGTTTCTACTATTGCTTGATTTGAAGAATTATATATATATATTTCTTGATTCGAACTATCATTTGGCGCATACGCATAGCCTACTATTCCCCCTACATTAGTAGAGTTTTGTCCTAATATATTTCCTAAATTTTCGCAATTAATTATTTTTAATTCCTTTCCATACTCGTAATAACCTATAATTCCTCCTGCACCTCTTCCTTCCCCATGTATACTACACTTATTTTTCAATCTTACACAAGTAACATTTTTACCTCCTACGCCAATTATTCCTCCTGCTGAATTTCCTGATATATTTCCTGATATTTCCAGATTGCTAATTTCTGCATTCGTTACATATGAGAATAATCCCACACTTTTTGTCATACCTGTATAATCTATATAAATATTATCTACTTTATAAGCTTGTCCATTAAAGTTTCCTGAAAAATTCGCAATTGGTTTAAATCCTTTTCCTGTTTGCATCTCCTGTATTAAAGGATCAGTTGCATTATCTTCATTCACATCTCCATAATCTGTTCTTTCACTATCAGCATATGAATATTTAGATTTAAAATTTAAATTTCTACATAATATTATTTCAGAATTTAGATAGGTATTATAATTATTCGACCATTCAAGCAAATCTTCTATACACCATATCTCATATGGTTTTTCTTCACTTCCATCTAATGTTTCTCCATCCTTTCCAGTTGTAATATCTCCTGGATTTTTATCCTCAATAATATCCTGTGCTTCTCCTACATTTCCATCCTTATCCACCATGTAGTATCGATCCGACTCATTAAATACAACCTCAAATTCATCTCCTATATCTGTTGCCTCTGTTTTTCCTTCTCCTGTTTCTTTATCTAACTCACTTTGCAATTCACTTTCTTCAACATTTCCATATTTATTCTTTCCCATGGCTTGTACGGTTGCTTTTTCCACAATTTCTTTCTCATTAGCTATTTCTGTTTCTTCTTTTGCTTGTCCTGCATTTTTGATAATTCCATCGTCTCCTGTTATTGTACTTATCGTAATTCCTGCTAAAATTAATAATATGATTATTGTAATAACTAATGCTAATAATGTAATTCCCTTATCACTTTTTCTTTTCATGATTCCTCTCCTTTTCCTTTGTTTTACACAATTCATCCACTTTAAGTTATTTCTTTTAGTTTTTTACTTAAAGAAATTTTTAAATTCGTAAAAGTATTGTTATCATTAGCTTTCTGTTATTTCATATTTTCTTTTTTTATTTCTTTTTCCTTATAAATTAATTTCTAAATTTTTTCTAAATTTTTTTACAATTTTTATTGATATTTAAATCATTTATTGATATAATTTGAATAACTTTTAAGTCTTAGAGTAAAAAACTCTAGGATTTTTTTATGTATATTTCTTGACAAAATTACATAAACTGTGTAAAATAGTATTTGACATTTCAAAAATATATTTGCGTTTGTACAATGAAAGCAGTTAGAAGTTACTTTTAGAGAATAAGGGTCACCGGCTGAAAGCCCTTTAAGGTCAACCTAAACTTGTGAAACACATTGGAGCAATTTTTAATAAAGTGGAAAATTAGATAGACACATATATTTATTTAATTTTCAAGCTGGGTGGTACCGCGGATTTATTTCGTCCCTGCAATTTTGCAAAGGGCGTTTTTTTGTACCCTTTTTCGGATACAAATTATGCTCTAACAAATTTAGAGGAGGTAAGAAATATGAATGAGTACAGAACACACAACTGTAACGAAATCACATTAGATGATGTGGGAAAACAAGTTAGAATTAGTGGATGGGTTCAAACCATTAGAGATTTAGGAGGTTTAGTTTTCTTAGATATTCGAGATATGTATGGAATTACACAAGTAGTCACTTCAGGAAAAGCTGAAGATGTAGATTTTGCTTCACATATTCCCATTGAATCTACAGTAACTGTATTTGGTACAGTAAAAAAACGTGATGAAGAAACCATTAACCCAAAACTTAAAACTGGTTTGGTAGAAATTCGAATTGAAGATATTAAAATTCTAGGAAAAAGAACACAAAATCTTCCTTTTGAAATAAATACAAATCAAGAAATTAGAGAGGATTTAAGATTACAATATCGTTTCTTAGATTTACGAAATGATCGATTAAAAAACAATTTAATATTAAGAGCGAATGTTATTCAATTTTTAAGAACACAAATGATTGAACAAGGATTTTTAGAAGTGCAAACACCAATCCTTACAAGTTCTTCTCCAGAAGGTGCTAGAGATTATTTGGTTCCAAGTAGATTACACCCTGGAAAATTTTATGCTCTACCACAAGCACCTCAACAATTCAAACAATTATTAATGGTTTCTGGTATTGATAAATATTTTCAAATCGCACCATGTTTTAGAGATGAAGATGCAAGAGCTGACAGAGCTCCTGGTGAATTCTATCAATTAGATATGGAAATGAGTTTTGCAACACAAGAAGATGTATTTCAAGCAATAGAACCTGTCATTTACAACACTTTTAAAAAGTTTTCTGATAAAGAAATTGCAGAATATCCATTTCCAAGAATTCCATATAAAGAGGCTATGTTAAAATATGGAACCGATAAACCTGATTTAAGAAATCCTTTGGAAATTGTTGATGTTACAGATGTTTTTGAACATGTAGATTTACGTGCTTTCCAAGGCAAAATTGTTAGAATTATTTCTACACATGATGTAGCTAATGAGCCAAGAAGCTTTTTCGAAGGTATGACAGACTATGCCATAAAAGATTTAAAAGCTAAAGGACTAGCATGGTTAAGAATTTTAGATGATGGAAGTTTTCAAGGACCTATTGCCAAATTCATACCTGATGATGCTAGAATTGAAATGTGTAAAAGAACCAATTCAAAACCAGGAGATTGTCTATTCTTTATCGCTGAAGTTCCTGGTGTTGTTGAAACTTTATCTGGACAAATTAGAGATGAACTTGGAAAAAGACTTGGTTTAATTGATAACAATGTTTTCAAGTTTTGTTGGATTATTGATTTTCCAATGTTTGAACTTGATGACCATGGAAAAATTAGCTTTAGTCATAACCCATTTTCTATGCCACAAGGTGGTTTGGAGGCATTAGAAAATGAAAATCCATTAGACATTTTAGCTTATCAATATGATATTGTATGTAATGGTATTGAGCTTTCTTCTGGAGCAGTTAGAAACCATGATATTGATATCATGTTAAAAGCATTTACTATGGCTGGTTATACAGAAGAAGAAGTAAAAAATAAATTTGGTGCTTTATATACTGCCTTTCAATTTGGTGCTCCTCCACATGCTGGTATTGCACCTGGAATTGATAGGATGCTAATGTTATTATCTGATTCTGATACGATTAGAGAAGTAATTGCCTTCCCATTAAATAGTAAAGCACAAGATTTAATGATGGGTGCACCAAGTTATGTAAGACGTGACCAATTACGAGATGTTCACATTATTGTTGATAAAAAATAAATTTCATATATATACGTAAAAGAGACTTCATGATGAAGTCTCTTTTTCATATATTCATATATTTATATATACTTTCATTTATTGAATTATTTTTTGTTTACTAAATCTTTTAATGCTTTACCAGCTTTGAATACTGGAGCTTTTGATGCAGGTATTTTGATTTCTTCTTTAGTTTGTGGGTTTCTACCTTTTCTAGCTGCTCTTTTTCTTACTTCGAAAGATCCAAATCCAACTAATTGAACTTTATCTCCTTCTTTTAAAGCATTTGTTACAACTTCTACGAATGCATTTACTGCTTCTTCAGCTGCTTTTTTTGTGTCTCCTGTTTTTGCAGCTACTGCTGCGATTAATTCAGCTTTGTTCATTTAAATTACCTCCTATAAGTATAATGTTATGTACTTTTATTGCTTAGAATGGCAATAAATGTACTACTATATAAATTTATTCGCCAAAAATATATAAAATCCTTCTTTTTTTCTGAAATTTTAATATATTTTTAACTTTTCTAATATCATACATATCTTATTTCCTGCTGGCAACATTTTTATTTCTTGTTTTGTAAATACATGTAATACAACAACTGCCAATGCATAAATAATGATTGCTGATGATATTGCTATTATTGTAGCCAATTTTTCTGCAATTATTCCTAAAAGTAAAGAATATATAAAATATGAGCAAATTGCCATAATCACTGTTGCAAGTATTGGTTTTATAACAAATCTTCTTACTCCTAATTTTATTCTTATTGTTTTCTTTAAAGCCATAATTGAAATTCCAAATGCCACTAGATGACATGCCACTGATGCAATCGCTGCACCATTAACACCTATTGCAGGTATTGGAACTAGAATTAAATTCAAGATTAATTTCACAATTACACCGGCATCCTAATGCCATTGCTGGTACTCTTAATTTTCCATATCCTTGTAAAATAGAATTAATTGTTTGATCTAATATTGTAAATATAATCGTAAATGCACTAATTTGTAATACCAATTCTCCTGAACTTGCATTAGGATATAATAAATTTAATATTGGTCCTGCAAATATACACATTCCTACTGTGCATGGAAGTCCTATCAACATAGACATTAATAATGTAAAAGTTGATTTTTGTTTAATAGATTTATAATCTTTTACTGCTTTTGCTGCAGATATGGCTGGTACTAATGCTGTTGCGAAAGCCACATTAAAGGATAATGGTAAACTTGTTAAAGTATCTACCTTTCCTCCTAGTATTCCATATTGTGTTATGGCCATATCTTCACTCATAAATTGTCTCAAACTTCTTACAACTGTAAATGAATCTATATTTTTATTTAATGATGACATGATTGCGGTTAGTGCAATTGGAATAGAAACCAGTAGAATTTTTTTGACAATATTTCTAACTCTTTCATATTTATAATTAACGGTTTCTCTTATCTCTGAAGCAATTTCTTTTCTTCTAGTTTTATAGAACAAATATAAATATCCAAATCCTACAAATGTTGCTAGTGTTGTCGCTAATGTTGCCCCTCCTGCCATCCATACAGTTGATGTATTAGAAACAATTGCAACAATTTCTACTAATATAATGGTAAGTGTTGTTTTAAAAATCTGCTCTAATGTTTGTGATCTAGCTGTTACTTTTAAATTTTGTCTTCCGTTAAAATATCCTCTCATAACTGATGAAATCGCTACAAAAAATACAGCTGGTGATAATGCCACCATTGTCATTTCTGCATCTGGAATTTGTAGCCATTGATTTGCAATCAAACCTGCTCCGAAAAATAACATCAAGCTTCCTACCAAACCAATAACTGCAAATGTTGCAAATGCAATTTTAAATATTCGGTATGCCCCTTTGTGGTCCCCTACTGCTACCCTTTCTGATACTAGTTTTGATATAGCATTGGGTACCCCTGTAGAAGAAATGGTTAATAATACTGCATAAATTTGATAACTTGCTGAAACAATTCCATTTCCCTGGTCTCCAAATCCCTCTCTATTGGTTAAATATAAATTATATACAAGTCCAAGCAGTTTTATTAGCAATTGTGAAAATATTAATGTCACAATTCCTTGCATAAAAGTTTCTTTTCTTCCTCTAGAAACTTTTTTTTCTGCTGTTTTCGTCATTCAATACCTCCTGTTCTTATACATTGTTCTTATCTATATATCACTCACTTATGTACATAATGTGACAATATTCTTTTTTTATTAAGTTTTTGTATTTTAACTATTATATATATGTTTCTTTTTAATTGTACGAATTAATTATAAATTTAATTACTAAATTATTCAATACTTTTGAAATTTTTTGTTAAAATTCTTGACAATTTCGCATTTTTGTATTAAAATTATTTAGCAATTATATTAGAATATGATTTAAATATAAAATCTCTCCCCGGTGGTTTTAGATTTAAATTTCATATAAATAAATTATAATAATAGGAGGGTATTATCATCATGAATAATACAACATATAGTGCAAAAGCAAATGAAATTGAAAGTAAATGGTATATTATTAATGCAGCAAACAAACCACTTGGTAGAGTTGCTACAGAAGCTGCAAAATTATTAAGAGGAAAACACAAACCAACATATACACCTAATATTGATATGGGTGATCATGTTATTATCCTTAATTGTAAAGATGTTATCTTAACAGGTAACAAATTAAATCAAAAAGTTTATAGACATCATTCAGGATATATTGGAGGAATGAAAGAAGTTCCTGCAAAAGTAATGCTTGAAAAAAATCCAGAAAAAGCTATGACATTAGCTATTAAAGGAATGTTACCACATAAATCTTTAGGTAGAAAAATGGCTAAAAAATTAAGAGTTTATGCTGGTAGTGAGCATGAAAACCAAGCACAAAAACCAGAAGTATGGGAGGTAAAATAATATGGCTAAAAAAGAAAATGTAGTTTTTTATGGTACAGGTAGAAGAAAATCTTCAGTAGCAAGAGTTAGACTTGTTGAAGGTAATGGAAAAATCACAATCAATGATAAAGATATTGATGAATTCTTCGGATTAGAAACTTTAAAAGTTATCGTTAGACAACCATTAACAGTTACAAATACAGCTTCTAAATATGATGTTATTTGTACAGTTAAAGGTGGAGGATTCACAGGTCAAGCTGGAGCAATTAGACATGGTATTGCCAGAGCTTTAAATGAAGCAAATCAAGAATACAGACCAGCTTTAAAATCAAATGGATTCTTAACAAGAGATCCTCGTATGAAAGAAAGAAAGAAATATGGTCTTAAAAAAGCTCGTAAAGCTCCACAATTCAGTAAGAGATAGAAAATATCAAAACTCAGAAGTATTAAAACTTCTGAGTTTTTGTTAATGTTTTTCCTTTTGTGCAAGAAATCTATATAAGTATTGAAATTAGCACATCCATATTTTGAATCTGTTCCCTTCTCAATTATCATATACACAATATATATGTTTTCACTTACTATTATACTGCATCTTTACAAATTTATTTATTATTTCTATATCGTCTATTTTATTTATTCCAAAACATTTTTTTCCTAAATCCTTTATCGAAGCACCACAATGATATAGTTCTTTATTATCTATAATAATAAATCTATCATGGAATTTATCTGTTTTTGCTACCTTCAAAATGGGATATTCTTTATTAAATTTTTGTATATCCAATTTTGAAATATTACTATTTTTCGAAGTCAATATTACTACTTCTACATTTTTATTTTTCTTTACTAATATTTTTAAAATACTATCATCTATATAATTATCTATTATCATAATTTTACTTTTAGCTCTTTTTATAATATCTATTACTAAACTATATGCATCATATATTTGACCTTCAAAAAATATTTTTTGTTTTATATTTTCTTCATATTGTAATTGATTAAATATTTCATCAAATTTTTTGTCTTGTTCTAGCAATTTATATTCTACATTTGTTAATCTTTCAAATATTTGTGAATTTGAAGACATAAATTTTCTCATTTCAATAAAAGCTCTTATTATACTAATACTAACTTGAACAGCAATATCATTTTTTAATACTCCTGCAAGCATTGATATTCCCTGCTCAGTATAGACATAGGGTAAATATTTTCTTGTAACTTTTCCATTATTAACTTTTTTATTTAAGGTTCCAAATTGGAACCTTAAATTTTTAAATTCATCATTAGTTAATTGAAAACAAAAATCTTCTGGAAATCTGTCAATATTTCTTTTCATTGCTTTATTTACATTTTTAGTTTCATAATGATATAGCATAGCTACATCACTATCTAAGATTACTTGCTTACCTCTTATTGTATATATTAAATTTTTTATTTCTGCACTATTTACTATTTTTAATTGATTTTCCATATTTTCACATCCTTTTTACTTGTAGATATTAAAAAACATTTGTTTGTATATGTCAATGTTTTTTTATATTTTCATTAAAATATGGTTATACTTTTGCAATAAAATTTTCTATAAAAACCTTAAAAACTCTATTTAAATCTAATACATAATAAACTCACAATATGCAAAAAATTCCCTAAGTATTAGTTTTTTTACCTTTAAAATTTATAAAAAGATATAAAATGTCAAACCTCAGAAGTTTCAAACTTCCGAGGTTTTTACTACTATTTTATATTTATTATATTATTTTATCATTTTCTTTCACACTTCTTTACTGCCTTTCTTCTAGATATCTTTTCCAAAATGGTTTCACTGTATCAAGATTATGTACAGTATACTCTTGGTCAAATTCTTTTAATTGCATATCTTTAAATTGTCTTTCTTTTGAATCTAATGTCGAAATCTTTTATTTACCATATTCCAATTCACAATATTCCAAAACGCTTGGATATACTCTGGTCTTTTAGTATGATATTGTAAATAATAGGAATGTTCCCACATATCTAAAACCAATAATGGTTTGCATCCCCATAATGTTAAATTTTGATGTTTTTCACATTGTAAAACTTCTAATTTATTCCACTTGGGAAGCCATACTAAAATGCCCCAGCCGTGATGCCTCTACTGTTTTACTTGCTTCTGTAAATTGTTCCTTAAATATTTCATAACTTCCAAAGTCCTTTATGATTTGTTGCATCAGTTCTATATCTGGTTCTGTTGGAATAGCAGGTCCCATATTCTCAAAAAATAATTCATGCAAAATAGCCCCTGACCCATAAAAACTTAAATCTTTTTCTAAACATTTGATATTAGAAAAATCTTTTTTCTCTCTTGCTATTTTCAATTTTTCTTCTGTCTGATTTGTATTATCTACATATCCTTTATATAAAATGTGATAATGTAAATCCAATGTTTCTTTTGAATAGTATGGCTCTAAAGCATTTAATGGATATGGTAACTCTATCATTTTTAACATAAAAAAACCTCCTAAAATAGTATATTCTATCTTAAAAGGTTATATGAATCTATTCTATAAATTCTAAAACTTCATTGGTATCAATTCCTTCAATGTTATAATAGGTGTCTGGCACTTTTCCAATAATAGCATTTTCTAAAATTAACACTTGATTTGTAATATCTCTTGTAATATCCTTAAATGGGGTTAATATGCTTACTTGACATTTTACTTGTAAATAAATTCTATGGAGAGTCTGATTTATCCCTTGTGCAATGAATTCACTTTTTAAATCTGTTTCTACATTTCCTACTGTAGATATTCTTATCTTAATTCCTGGTCCCCTTCCTGACAATAATTTAATTCCTGTAAAACTTCCTAAAGCAATTTCTATATTCTCTCTTCCCTGTTTATTCAATTCTTCTTGTATTTTTATAGCTACATCTGAAATAATTTCATTAATGGGAATCACATTTGATCTTATCATGGTTATATTTCCATTTTCATCTTTTTCTATTGTGAATAGTTCATCATAACTATGTTCTCTCATTACATTTGTTGCTTGTTCATTAGAAATAATGGTTGCTAGACTTTTTGCTTGATTGGTACATAATGTATCAAAAATAGGATTTACTGCATCTAACATAAGTTTTATAGATATCACCATAGCTGTTATAAAAGCCATCATCATCATCATTTTTTTCTTATTCTTTGCATTCACCATTATATTGGGAACTTGTATCTTTTTTCTTGAATAAATCTTAGGCATAATTTATCATAGAAGCCTGACTGCTACTCACTCCACTTCTTTTATATCTTGGTATAAATAGTTTTTGACCTGGATAGATACTATCTGGATTCTCTATTCCATTTACTCTTGCAATATCATCAATTGTGCTTCCAAATCTTTTGGCAATATTCCATAAAGTATCATCCTTTTTTACAATATACATAATAATACTATAATCTTGTTCTTCTCTTTCTCCATTTGCTTGAATTTCATCAATTGTATTGATATTTACATTTTTATCAATGATACTATGAAACAACATTTGAATATCTGCTATAATTTCTCCATTTCCTTGTACAATAAAATCTTGATTACTTATTTCTATATTAGTATGAATATTGGCATTTTCTCCATCATTTATATTATCTATTACATATTCAAAAGGAATGATTTCTCTTTTCATAATTACTTGCATATCTTCTCCCATTAGCATAAAGCTAATTTCTAATTCTCCATTATATGTAATCGTATTTTGTTCTATATTTTGTTTCAATAGATTCGGAACAACATCTACATCTACTATTTCTCTATCCTTTAAATCCTCTATCATGATTCTTTCCTTTATCTCTTTTGTATTCGTTATTTCTTGTCTACCAGCAATTGTTCTTATGGTTCTTTTATTAAATTCTATATTTTGAGATGGACTATAGATATCTTGTATGATATTCATTATTTTTTCTTCGTATACAACTGTATGAACCCCTATCTCCATTTCTATATATACAGAATGTTCTTCTACACTATTAGGTTTAACAAGAATATTTCGTATTTCATACTCTGTGTCACAACTATTGCCTTCATTTACATCTGGTATATCAATAAATCCTATAATTGGTATTCTTGAAATCACTTTATTAATTCTATTATCTTCTGTTAAATACATCATCCTTACTTCTGCTTCTGCTTTTGTTAATACCTTATTATAGCTAATTTTTATATCCTTATTGCAAATTTGTACATCTAATTTTAATATTTCTACTAAATTATCTATATTATCTATAGCAATATTATCTTTTGCATATATTTTGGTTTCTCCACTTCCTACTAATGAATTAACAGCTAATTCTTCTTGTAGCATTTTTATTTCTTCTGTATTTTCTAAACTATTCACTATAGAAAGTGCTTCTTTTGCAAAAACTTCTATTGTTACTTCAATTGTTGCTTTTACAGTAATTTTTCTTTCATTGATGACTCTTGCTTCTATTTCCTTTACATTGGTATTAATTTTACTTTCCATCTCATTTGTTATATTGGGAATATTTATCGTTTCCGATAAGTCTAACTCTGTATTAATTCCCCTAATTCTTTCTTTACTATTATCTGTCATATACATAATATATGTATCTACTTTTCCCTCAATTTTTATTTTCTCATCTATCATTTCCTTTTTGTAAATACATACTACCCCACTTGTACAAATTACATTTAAAACATCAGGCTTTGCATCTGGAACAATCACATCTCCCTCTACAAATATAATTTCTTTTTTTGTTGCTACTTTCTTATTGACACATAAATTCTCTTTTATGGTATCTACAATCATTATTTACCTCCTTTATCATTTCTTTATTGTAAATATATGAATAAGATTTCGAATTTATAACAAATTAGACACAAAAAAAGAAAACTTTTAAAAGTTTTCTTTTTATAATTCAGTTGTTTTCTTCTTTTTTAAGTTAACTGGTGGTGGTATTAATGGGCTATATGAATCTCCATCAAATACTTCAACCTCTACTGTTCTCGTTAAAACATCTGTATAACTATATGTTACATTTCTATTATTTTCCTCATATTTTACTACAAAAATATTAGGATATGCTTTTTCTATTGTAGCTTCTTTTTCAAAGGCTTTACTTCTTCCTAAAGAGCCTTTTACAATTATCTTTTGCCCCACTTTCTCTAAGATGTCAGTTTTTAGATTTGCTATGTCGTTTTTACAAATCATGCTATCACCTACTCCCTTAAGATAGCTTGATTATAGCATTTTTAGGGTAAATTGTCAAAAAAAGGATATTTTTGAAAAATCGCTGTACATGCCTATTTTAGTGGGGTTTCATCCATTTGTTCTACTAATATTACTTTTATGTTACAAATATATTACATTTCTGTTTCATATCTTATTTTATCATCTTATACATTTTCCCATTTGCTCCAATACCATTGATTCCGTCTTTTCCATCTCTTAATTCACTTTCTATATCTTCTATTGTAATATATTTATATCTTTCTGTTATAGCTACTTTTTCAGCCACAATTAAAGGATCTATAAAGTCTATTAAAATTCTTGCTGGTGAAGAAGCAAAATTTGCTCCTGCAGATATTAATGCCTCAAAATAGCTTTGACATGCTCCTGCAAAAATTACTAAGTTTTTATGCACCTCTTTATCATATTTTCTCGCTTCTTTTACTGTTTCAATGAAATATTTTGAATTTCGATAATTATATAAATCATTATATCTCGTAGCATTTTTTATCATTCCATCATGTCCTGTTATCACTAGTATGTCAGGCTTATATATGTTTAATAAATGATATACAACTTTTGGCTGTTTATATTCTGGTATATTTTTTACAATTGCATTTAAGCCTAATTTTCTATAATATCTATATGATTTTTCGCTATATTTTTTGTCACCATCTAAATGCAATATTTTCCCTGTTACCATATATTTATTTTTATTGATAGGATTTAATTTCTCTATTTTTCCTTCTATTCTTTTTTGTATAGCATGTAAATCCTTATCTAATCTTTCTTCACTTACAATTTCTAAATCACTTAGTTCACTATCTGCCTCTACCCTTTCTATAATCCCTGTTAAAATTGCAATTTTTTCATTTTTAGTTTCTATAATATTTTTTATTCTAAATAATATGTCTTTATTATGTGATTTTCTAGCTACAATCTCTCCAATCTTTATTTTTTTCATATGACTATCACCTCAAAAATTAAGCTATTATATTCTATGTCGCTTTTTGTAGATTGGTGATATCATATTATTTTTATTTATGATGCATATGACTATATTTTAATTTTGTTGCCATCCCCCCTCTTATATGTCTTTCTGCTTTATTTTCATCTAGAACCTTTCTTACCTCAACTGCCAAACTTGGATTTATTTTCTTTAGTCTTTCAGATACATCTTTATGTACCGATGTTACTTTTCGTAACGGTAGAACTATTTTTAGAAGTATTAATATCTTCAAAATTAGTTA